>NZ_JANSHU010000010.1:0-86988 GCF_047461755.1 Synechococcus sp. R65.1
TCAGGGGAAACCTTGGATAAAATGCTGCGCCTTACATCCCCACCTTCAAAGGCGGGGCCTTACGGCGCTTTTTGGTAGAAGGAGGGATCCCGTGCCCATCCTGGTCCTCAACGCCGGCTCTAGCAGCCTCAAATCCTCCCTCTTTGCAACCGTTGAGAGTACGGTGGAGACCACCCCCCTTTGGCAGGCGCAGGTGGACTTTGCCTACCAGCCCGACCAGGCCCTGATTCAAGTCCGGCGGCAGGGCGGTCCCTGGGAGCCTTTTCCCGCCCTTTCCTCTCCCTCCGGCATTAGCGGTTTGGCTCCTCTCTTTCAAAGCCTCTGGCAGGGGGAGGGATCCCTGCTGGCAGGGCCGACTGAGATCAAAGCCATTGGCCACCGGGTGGTGCATGGGGGATCCCTCTACCACCAGCCCACCTTGATCACACCCGAGGTGGAACAGGCCATCGAACAGCTAAGCCCCCTGGCCCCAGCTCACAACCCCCCTGCTCTTGAGGGCATTCGCCTCATGCGCCAGCTATTGCCCGGGATCCCGCAGGTGGCGGTCTTCGACACTGCCTTCCATCAGCAGATGCCCCCGCCAGCCGCCCTTTATCCTCTTCCCTACGCCTGGGCCGAGCAAGGGATCCGCCGCTACGGCTTCCACGGCATCAACCACGAGTACTGTGCCCGCCGCGCCGCTGAGATCCTGGGCCGCCCCCTGGAAGAGCTGCAGCTCATTACCTGCCACCTAGGCAATGGCTGTTCCCTGGCAGCCATTCGCGGGGGCCGAAGCGTCGACACCACTATGGGCTATACCCCCCTAGAGGGCTTGATGATGGGATCTCGCTCCGGCTCGGTGGATCCGGGGATTTTGATTCATCAGTTGCGCCGGGGGATGAGTGTGGAGGAGCTAGACCGGATCTTGAACCGGGAATCGGGCCTGAAGGGCGTGTCTGGCCTGAGCGGCGACATGCGAGTTATCCTGGAAGCCATGCAGGCAGGCCATGCCCGTGCCGAGCTGGCCTTTAACCTCTTTATCCACCGCCTGCGCAGCCAGATCGGGGCCATGCTCATGAGCCTGGATCGGCTGGATGCATTGGTCTTCTCTGGAGGCATCGGGGAAAACGCGGCGCCAGTACGGGCGGCGGCCTGCGCCAACCTGGGCTTTTTGGGGATTCAAATTGACCCAGTTCTCAATGCTGGATCCCCGCGCAACTGCGACATCAGCACCCACGACGCGCCAGTGCGGGTCCTAGTCATCTCAGCTCAGGAAGACTGGGCCATTGCCAGTGCCTGCCAAAGGCTCCTGCAAGGGGAATAAGCTGCTTCCAGCCAGGTTTTCTGATGCCCTAAACCTGAACTTCAAGGTAAGGAGAACCTATGCAGCCTGCGCAACGCATGGACAGACAGATCCCCCTGCTGCTCCTGGGTGCTGTTTTGGCAGGGTGCGGGGAGACGACTGGCAGTAGCCCCCTGCCCCCACCGCCTCCCCTACCCCCTCCCTCCCTCACCATTACCGATCTTTCCCCGCGTGCTGTCCCCGTAGGGCAGACCCCCACCTTTGTCGTCTCCTTCCGCGTCGAGGCTCCTGCCGGGATCCGCGGATCCAACGCTTTTTTGGCTACCGTCACCACCCCGCTAGGCAACTTCATCCCCCTGGGAGCTTTCGACGCTTCCCAATTGCCCGGCTGCTTCGTCGGAGCCACTGCCTGTACGGTAACAGGGCTTACCCTGACCCAAAACCGCTTTACCGTCACCCAGACGGGATCCCATCAGCTTACCATCAGCGTTTTCGATCGCCAGGAGCGGCTGGGCAGCGGCAGCTCTACCTTTAACGGCCTGCTCTAAAGCTCAAAAGCGAAATCCAGCCTCTAGCGGTTGCCAGGCAAAACGCCGCGCCTCACCGCTGCGGACATTGACGAGGCTTTACTACTCTGAGGACAATTTCCAGGAGCCATAGAACGGCTTGAAGAAGGCTGAGGGCCGCAAAGCAGGGAACTAGTCCTGGCCAAGCTCCACCAACCGACAGCCCACTCAAGCTCGAGAGAACTTGCCGTCCCAGCAGAAACCTTTGCAGGGCAGGGCCTTGCTGGTCAATGCTAGGCAGCAGTTTGACTTGCTAGCCTGAATGAAGGCTGCTGGCCGGACAGGTGCTAGATTGGCTCACCACCCATGGATACTCGCCTAATCAACATTGGCTTTGGCAACATCGTCGCCGCTGGGCGTGTGATTGCCATTCTTAGTCCCGAGTCAGCTCCCATCAAACGCATCATCAGCGATGCCCGCGAAAGAGGCCAGTTGATCGACGCAACCTACGGTCGCCGCACCCGCGCTGTCATCATCACTGACTCGGGACACGTCATCCTCTCGGCCATTCAGCCGGAAACCGTTGCCAACCGCTTCCTTACTGCCAAAGTCGGGGTGCCGGAGGAACTTGAGTAAAAGCCTCACAGGCAGCCTGCAAAGAGAGGAGTAAGATATCCTAAAGCAAACAAACAACCGTCCAGCCTTCCTCTGTCGATGGCTATGGCCGCCTCTCCTACCGTCCTCCCCTTGCCAGGTTCCCCTGAGGTTGGGCAGACTCAAGGAGCACCCCAATCTCTCACTCCTCGCGGTCGCCTAGTGGTTTTGACGGGGCCCAGTGGAGTGGGCAAAGGAACTCTGGTCAGCCACCTGCGCCAGCGCCACCCTGAGCTGTATCTTTCTGTCTCGGTCACTACCCGTCCCCCTCGTCCCGGTGAACAGGAAGGTGTCAACTACTACTTTCGCACTCGCGAGGAGTTTCTCAGGCTTGTTGAAGCCGGCGAGTTGCTAGAGTGGGCGCAGTATGCAGGCAACTTTTACGGCACCCCTCGCCAGATTGTCTTTGAAAAACTCAGCCAGGGACAGGATGTGCTGCTGGAAATTGAGCTGGCTGGAGCCCGCCAGGTGAGAAAACTGTGTCCAGAGGCCATTCGCATTTTCTTGTCCCCTCCTTCTCTGGAAGAGCTTGAACGCCGCATTCGCCAGCGTGGCCACGATTCCGAAGACAGCATTGAACGTCGCCTGCAGCAGGCTCGCAAGGAATTGGAGGCCAAAGACGAATTCGACTACGTGATTGTTAACGACAACCTAGAGCGAGCTTTGCAGGAGCTGGAAGCTTTACTTTATCCCCCGTCTCTGGGGAAGAACCAGACGTAGTTAAGCCGCCGCAAGCCAAGGTCTACATTCGAAAAGCGCAAGCAGGCCTCAGCCCTAGGAGTGAAGCCGCCAAATCTTTACCCATCCCCTCGCAACGTCCTGCTGTCCTCAAACAGAACCTCGACGAAAACCCAAACTTGGCAGGAGGTACAGCGGTGGCGCTCGGCTTTGACAGGGGCGGCAGGAGAGCTGTATTCCTGCCTTGCCGGGAGTTGCTATCAGGCGGTGCGCCAGTAGGACGTTTGGCTTGGCAAAGCCTGCCTTGGTGCCAGACGGCAGAGAGAGGTTCTGTTGATGCTGGGCAGTTGGTTGTGGATTTTGGCGATGGGCTTTTTTGTCGGCCAGATCGTGGGCCGATTGGGGATGCCGCCGCTGCTGGGGATGATTTTGGTCGGGATCCTGTTGAGGGAAGTCTTGTCTCCGGAGGTGCTGGCAGCAGCCGGGGATCTGCGCCTGGTGGCTGTAGCGATCATCCTCATGAAAGCCGGCCTAGGGCTGGATCGCGAGAAGCTGGCCCAGCAGGGATCCGTGGCGCTGCGGCTGGGGTTTTTGCCGGCAGCCTGTGAGGCGGTGGCGGTGGCGCTCTTAAGCCGCTGGATCCTGGGGCTGGACTGGGAGACGGGGCTGCTTTTGGGGTGTGTGATTGGGGCAGAGTCGCCAGCGGTGATTGTGCCGGGGATGTTGCGCCTCAAAAGCCTGGGCTGGGGGGTGGCCAAAGGGATCCCGGATGCCATTCTCACCGGCAGTGCTCTTTCCGATGTACTGATGCTGCTGGGCTTTAGCTTGTTGCTGAGCCTCTTGGGCCAGGGATCTACAGAAAACGTTCGCCTGTTGGGCTTGGAGCTGTCGCCGCTGCAGTGGCTGCCGTTCCAGGTGGGGGTGGAGATCCTGCTGGGCGTGGCCATCGGCTACCTGGCGGCGCGGGTTTTGGTGGCGCTTTTGGTGCAGCAGAACTGGACCCGCAATAGCACGCAGGAGGTGTTGCTGGCAGCCTGCCTGGCGCTGGGCTTGGTGCTGGCGCCGCAGGTGTGGCCCTATTTTTCTGGCTACCCGGCGGTGATGGCCATGGGGTTTTTCCTCATCGAGCTGGATGGGCCGCTGGCGCGGCGGCTGCGGGTTGGGTTCGACGCCCTCTGGACAGTGGCGGAGATCGTGCTGTTTGTGCTCCTGGGAGCTTCCCTGGATCTGCAGGTGTTGGGATCCCTGATCCTGCCGGGTTTGTTGCTTCTGACCCTGAGCCTGCTATTGGGTCGGGGCCTGGGTTGGTGGCTTTCTACCCTGGGAAGTAACTGGAACTGGCGGGAGCGGCTCTTTTTGCTGCCGGGTAACATGGCCAAGGCAACGGTGCAGGCAGCCATCGGCGGCATTCCCTTGGCCCAGGGGATCCCTGGCGGGGAGACGATCCTTGCTCTGGCGGCCTTGTCGATTTTGACCACAGCACCCCTGGGGGCTTGGCTAACTCAGGTTTGTGCCCCTCGGCTGTTGGAAAAGGGAGAAGTGGATCCCACCAAGGTGGGCAGCCAGGGCAGGGTTAGCTTTTTGGCAGCAGTGGACACCTCACCTTTAGCCGAGGCGGTGCTGCGCAAGGCAGCGGATCTGGCGCGTCGGGTGGATGGGGAAGTGATCGTGCTGCATGTTACCGACGAGCCGCAGGGGAAAGGAGTACAGGAGCTGCAGCAGCTCACCCAGCGCTTGTTGGCAGATATTCGCCACCAGTTTTGCCTGGCTTCGGGGCCCCTGGCAGAAACCATCGTAGCCCTAGCTCAAGAGCGGCAGGTAACCGACATAGTCATAGGCAAGCGGGGCCATCGCGGCTGGGAGCAAGTGCTGGTGGGATCCACTTCCCAAGCCGTGTTGGAAACCAGTCCGATTCCAGTCATTCTGGTAGAGCTTACTCGAAGTTCCTAGTTGGCTGGCAGCACCTCCTGAGGGCCAATTTCTGAGCAAAAGCTAGAGCAAGCTCCCGAGAAAGAGAATTCCTACCGATATCCTCTCCAGAAAGTTGTGAGATGGCAGTCGGCAGAAACTCCAAAGGGATTAGGAAATAAGAATCCATCTCTTCCCGGCAAGTGTAAAGCACGCCCTCTGTTTCTGAGTAGGGCAACACCTGGCATCGTTAGGGCCATGAACAAGCATTTCCAAGCAAACTGCAGCTTTTCCTTTAGAGCCGCGCTCAATTGAAATGTTTCTAACGTCAACCCTATCGCCAAGAAACTCAGGCTCTATAAGCGTAGGTTTTTCTTTACCGCCCAGCGACCCTGACAAGCTTATCCAGGATCCAGATCCTCCTTGATTTTTTGCTGCAATTACAATGGTATCCCGGAAGCCGTCACTGTTAAGGTCAGCACGTTTTATGTTTAGAATCTTTGCTACAAGAAAACCTTCCTGAAAAGGGCTGGAACCCCGCCGATATTTGCCGTCTTGAAAGCGAACCTGCTCCATCTCCTCTGAAATAGCTACAAGATACTCAGCATTTAGGGCTGCTTGTCTGTCTATCTTTGACCTTACTAACGCAATGGCCACTAAGATCAAACAGCCACCCAGAAGACAGCAAACCAACTTAAAAATCGTCCTTTTGCGGGCCATTTCTTTGCTCCTGCAACCTAGATGGGCAGTGGGATAGGCTACCCCTACTCCTAATTCAAACTAGACAAGCCAAGAGCTTCAACGCCGTCCTACCCAAAAGACTGAGGATCCGGGAGTCAATTTGCGGGGTGCTCGAGGCAGCTTCTTTTCCGCGAGATTCGGTCATGGTCCTCCCCTTCACGGGAGATACCTGACAATACCCCAAAATCCAACAGAGCGATTACTGCCCCTCACGCTCCCCTACCTCAAAAATCCTCTTCCGGAGGGGCCTGGGCTGTCGGTAGGCCGTAGCTCTCAGCAGTGGGCAGGTCGGAGGATCCCTCCAGGGCAGACAGATCTGCCGCTACCTCTTCGGGTGTGGCTAGGATCCCTTCCAAATCCACCAGCCTGCCGCTGAAATGCTCGGCAAAGCGGTGGGCCACCTCCACCAGCTCGTGGGTCAGGTCGTAGAAGGGTGGCCTTGCTGTTTGCGGGGCTGGAGCAGTGTTTTTGAGAGGGGGAGATGGGCTTGAGGGCTCCGCCTGACGGGGATCTGAGGAAGGAGAGCTGTTCCCCAGCTTTGAGGGAGAGAGCGGAGGTTGTGGAGCTTTATCCTGGGCCGAGGCTTGGCCAGCATGCCCCTCACGCGGTCGAGGCGGGCGCTGCACCACTAGCTTTAGCCGCACCGGGTGCTGCAGCAGGTTGTAAAGGGCGGAGCACACCTCGGCTTCTTTGCTGCGCACCTTGTCCACCAGGCCCTTGCTGGGGAAAGCAAGAGTGATCTCCAAGGTCTCTGTCCCGTTGAGGCGGACGAGGGTCTCTTGCTGCAACTGACCAGATCCCAGCAAGGCTCTGGTAGTGGGAGAGAGGCCCTTGAGGAACTCCTCCCAGCGAGGCTGCAGCAGCTTGGCAGGGGAAGCGACAGGCTCCGGATCGCGAACTTTGGGCTCTGGCGTTGGCGGCGGGGAACCCTCAGAAGGGGAAAGGGGGTTCTGGAAGGCTGTTGCGGCAGGCTGAGGGCTCTGTCCTGCTGACGCGAGTGGCTCTTCGAGGGCTGGGGCAGCTTGGGCAACTTTCCCATCGAGGTTCCTCTCAGCAGCAGAGGGGCCGACAACAGCCCCAGGCGAGAGAGGAGGGAATGGATCGGCAGGGGAGAGCGGCTCGCCACCCTTACTCTCTATTGGCGGCAGCGGGACGGCGCCCTGGCGCAGCTGACCCAGCAGATCCAGAAGGGCAATTTCTAGCCAAAGCTGGGGTTGTCCGCTCTGGCGAATTTGGGGTTCGCAGTGGCGCAGGTGGCTCTGGGCCGCTAGCAGCATCTCCAGCGAGTAGCAAGGAGCCCGCTGTTGCAAGGCTGCCCAGGTAGGATCCGTTACAGCCGCCAGCTGCCGTTGCTGTGGGGCCGTCTTGGCCAGGAGCAGATCCCGGTAGAAAGCCGCCAGGCTCTGCAGCACCACCAGGGGCTCTTTGCCTCGCTCCAGCAATTGCCGCGTTTGGGCCAGCACCCCCTCTACGTTCTGAGCCAGCAGAGCATCGGTCAAATCCAAAAGCTGCTGTTCTGGGATCCCCCCCACCAAGTCCCACACCGCTTCTGGAGTGATGGATCCCTCTAGCAAACTGAGCTGATCCAACAGCCGTTCAGCATCCCTTAGCCCGCCCTGGGCAAGTTGGGCCACTAGGTGCAAGGCTTCTGGTGTAATGGGGATCCCTTCCTGGGCGGCGATTTTGCCCAGGTGGGCCACCATCTCCTCTAGAGGAATGCGGTGGAAGTCAAACCGCTGACAGCGGGAAACGATGGTGGGCAGAACCCGCTGGGGGTCGGTGGTGGCTAGGACAAACACCACGCGGGGAGGCGGCTCCTCCAGAGTCTTCAGCAACGCATTGAAGGCCGCATTGCTGAGCATGTGGCATTCGTCAACCACATAGACCTTGTAGCGGCTATTTACTGGCGCAAACTGGGCCCGCTCGATCAGCTCGCGGATGTTGTCCACACCGGTGTTGCTGGCCGCGTCGATCTCCACCACATCGAGAGAAGAGCCGGCGGTGATGGCACGGCACTGGCTGCACACCTGACAGGGATCCGGCGTTGGCCCCTGCTCACAATTTAAGGACTTGGCCAGAATGCGGGCGCTGGAGGTTTTTCCGGTGCCCCGCGGCCCACAGAACAAATAAGCCGGCGCCACCCGCCCCAGCCGAATGGCATTGGCCAAAGTCTGCACGACTGCCCCTTGGCCCACCACCTCGGCAAAGCGCTGCGGGCGGTATTTCAGGTGCAGGGGCTCATAGCTGCCAGCGGCGGCCATTTTCCAAATCTCCAAGTAGGCAGCGCCTCGGCTGCGTCTTGGGGCTTGTGCGGCCGAGATGCTTTCCTATTCTGGCTGCTGAACTCTCAAGAGCAAGGCGGAGAGAGGGCTCCCTGAACCGGCAGAGCTTTTGGCGGCTCTTTGGGATCCCGGCGACCCCGGCCAAGGAGAGGGGGCAGGGGCAGCTTCCAGCTTGGCTTATCCAATTGATCCATGTCCTGCAGGCGGTAGCTGAGCTGGTACAGTTCCTGCTTAAGCCGGCGGTTTTCTGCCTGAATGGCGGCGATGCGCTCGCGGATGGGCTGCAGGCGGGCCTGCAACTTGCGCCGATAGAGCTGCGGCAGCTCTTGGAGGATCTGCTCCAACACTTGCTTTTCTTGGTAGAGTTGCTCAATCTCGGCCTCGTAGCTGCGAATCTGTCGGCGTTGCTTTTCTTGGCGCAACTCCAAAAGGTCAATCTGGCTCTGCAACAGGCGGTTACGCTCCTTCAGCGCCTGGATTTCCTGCTCTCGCGCGGCCAAAGCTTGCGCCCACCAGGACTCTGCCCTGCTATCCGGCTTGTTGCCGCCAGTCGTTGCTTGCATTGACTCTCCCTCAACCCACCATCCCCATCCGCTACTCTAGCCGGCCTGCTGGGGCGAGGCCAGAGGTTGCTGGGAAGCCAACGCTTGGTGCACCTGAGCTTCCAGCTCCGCCAGGGATCCAGAATTGTCCAGCACCACGTCAGCCCGACGGACTTTCTCCGCCAAAGGCCACTGGCTGGCCAGGCGAGCTTCGATTTCTGCCGGTGTCAGGAGGGGATCCCGCAAGGCCAGGCGCTGCCGCTGCTGCTCAGGGGTACAGATCACCACCCAGATCTCGCTGGCCCAGTTTTCCATGCCCGCTTCAAAGAGGAGAGGGATCATGAGGCAGAGGGCTGGAGGGCCATGCCCTTGAGACCGTTGGTAACTGGGCCGAGCCTCAGCCGCCCCGTGGAACTCGAGAAACTCCCGCAGCCGCGCTTTGACAAACGGGTGGATCTGCGCCTCTAGCCAGGCCCGCTCGGCGGCATCGGCAAAGACAATCCGCCCCAACTTTCGGCGATCCAGCTCTCCCGAGGGATCCTGAATGGCCTGGCCGTAGCGCTGCAGGACCCGCTCGCGGATGGGGGATCCCAGCGCCAAGGCCTGGCGGGCCATTTGATCTGCATCGGCCACTGGGATCCCCTGGCGTTCCAAGATGCGGGCTACCGTGGATTTGCCGGTAGCAATGCCGCCTGTTAGGCCAATAATTCTCATGGAAGTTGAAGAACCCCCTTCAAGGCGAGGCTAGTTGGGCAGAGGGTGAGGAAAAGCAAGGTTTTGCCAGGAGGCTGTACTCAAAGCCTTCCACCAAGGCCCGGCAGGAGGCTTCGATGATGTTGGTGGAAACTCCTACCGTGGCCCAGCGGCGGTGGCCGTCGCTAAACTCCACCAGCACCCGCGTTTTGGCAGAAGTACCCGCCTGGCCGTCCAGAATCCGCACCTTGTAGTCGGTGAGGTGAATGGCTTCCAGTTGCGGGTAAAACTCCAGCAAGGCCTTGCGCAGCGCCCCATCCAGGGCCGCCACCGGCCCATTGCCTTCGGCTGCTGTTACCCGCGTCTGCCCCTGCACGGCAATCTTCACCGCTGCTAGGGACTGCACCTCCGTTGCCTCGCCGCTGGGATCCCAGTCTCTGCTGCTCCAGTCCGAGCGGGTGGTGGCGCTGACATGGAAGCTAAGCACCTCAAAGGGGTGGGAGCGCTGCCCCAACAGGCCCCGCACCAACAGCTCAAAGCTGGCCTCGGCCGCCTCAAACTGGTAGCCCTGCAGCTCCAGAGTTTTCAGCCGCTCCAAAATCAAGCGCGCCCGGGGATCCGACTTGTCCAGCCGGATCCCAAAGCCAGCCACCTTGCTGAGGATATTGCTCAACCCCGCCTGATCCGAAACGACGATGCGCCGGCAGTTGCCCACCTGCTCCGGGGCAATGTGCTCGTAGGTAAGAGGGTTTTTCTGAACGGCGCTGACATGGATCCCACCCTTGTGGGCAAAGGCGGATCGGCCCACGAAAGGAGCATGGTCGTCCGGGGCCAGGTTGACCACCTCACTGATGGCGCGGGAGATCTCTGTTAGGTGTTGCAGCTTTCCCTCGGGCAGACAGCGGTAGCCTAGCTTGAGTTGTAAGTTGGGGATAACGCTGCACAGGTCGGCGTTGCCACAGCGCTCCCCATAGCCGTTGATGGTGCCCTGCACCATGCGCGCCCCCGCCTGGACTGCCGCTAGAGCATTGGCCACGGCCGTGCCGGAGTCGTTGTGGGTGTGGATCCCCAAAGGCAAATGCCCCAGGTGATGGGATTCCGCCAAGACGGCTGCCGTGATGGCGGCAATCTCGTGGGGCAGGGAGCCGCCGTTGGTATCGCAGAGAACCAGCCACTCCGCCCCGGCCTCTGCTGCTGCCACCAGGGTTTGCAGGGCGTAGTCGGGGTTGTGGCGGTAGGCGTCAAACCAGTGCTCGGCATCGTAGATCACCCGCCGCCCCTGGGAGCGCAGGTAGGTGATGGTGTCGCGGATCATGGCCAGGTTCTCGGCCAAGGTGGTGCCCAGCCCCTCCGTAACATGGAGATCCCAGGACTTGCCAAAGACCGTCACGTAACGGGTGCCCGCTGCCAAGATGGCCTGCAGCAGGGGATCCTCGGCTGCCCGCCGCCCCGGCTTGCGAGTGGAACAAAAGGCCACCAGCTCCGCCTGCTCCAGGGGCTCTTCCCGCATCTGCCAGAAAAATTGTACGTCTTTGGGATTGGCCCCTGGCCAACCGCCTTCGATGAAAGGGATGCCCAGGCGATCCAGCAGCTTGGCAATTTGCACCTTATCTTGCACCGACAGGGACAAGCCCTCCCGCTGCGCCCCGTCCCGCAGCGTCGTGTCGTAGAGGGTGACGGCAACCGGAGAATTGACGTCAGTCTTCATACCGCATCAGCTTTTTGTAAAAGGCGGTGGTGAAATTCGGCGGCTGACCCCGCTGCACCGCCGCTACCACATCGATGAGGTAGTCCACAAACTCATAGTTGGCTAGGGAGACCTGATAGGTTAGCTCCGGGTCTTGATCGAAAATGACCTGCACCGCTGTTAGATCAGAGGGCAGAGGCGATACAGGCCAACTGGCCAAGAAAGAGACGGGCCTGTCTCCTTCGATGGGCCGCTGCCCTTCTAGGTTGCCCTTTTTGTAGAGACCCACCGCCAGCGGTAGGTACTGCCGGCGGGCAACGGCGTAATAGGGCTGATAGAGGGCCACCTCTGCGGAGCTAGCAGGTTCAAGCTGAAGAGTCATGGGCAGAAGATCCAGAGAAGAAGCAAGGATCTCTCTGCCATCCAGCCTACCGCCTCAGTGGCCCACTGGCCTAGAGAGATTGCCCGCTCACTGCCTTGCCTTTGAGGCAGAAGCGTTGGAAAGTCAGAAAATTCCAGGAAACAATGGAAGAGGAATATCTGCCCCGCTCTAGCCCAGACCCTACGGACTCCCTAGCCTCATGGACGTACCTCTTGGCTCTGCCACCCCCTTGCTGGAGCTAGACCCCGTCCTACAGTACAAGTTTCAGCAGCTTGTCCAGATCTTCGCCGAAATGGGGCGGGTCGTGGTGGCCTACTCGGGAGGGATCGATAGCAGCCTGGTGGCCAAGCTGGCCTGGGATCTCTTGGGGGAGGGGGCTCTGGCCGTTACCGCCGCTTCCCCGGCGCTTTTGCCCGAAGACCTGGAGGAGGCCATCTGGCAAGCCCAGTACCTCGGCATTCGCCACCAGGTCATCCAGACCCAGGAGCTGCAGGATCCCCGCTATGCTGCCAATCCCCCTAACCGCTGTTACTTCTGCAAAAGTTACTTGCACGACACGCTGCTCCAGCTGGCTAAAACTCAGGGATACGACCACGTGGTCGATGGCCTCAACGCCGACGATCTGGCTGACTACCGGCCAGGGGTGCAAGCAGCTCGGGAGCGTGGTGTGCGATCCCCTTTGGCGGAGGTGGGGATGAGCAAACTGGAGGTGCGGCAGTTGTCTCGCCACTTGGGCCTGCCCTGGTGGGATAAGCCGGCCCAACCCTGCCTCAGTTCGCGCTTTCCCTACGGCGAGGTCATCACTGCCGAGAAGCTGCGGCGGGTGGGATTGGCTGAGCGCTATCTGCGCAGCTTGGGCTGGCGAGAGGTGCGAGTGCGCTCGGAAAAAGATACTGCCCGCATTGAACTGCCCCCCCACCAGATCCTGGAGTTCGTGCAAAAAACTGACCTGGCAGCGCTGGTTAAAACCCTGCAATCGTTTGGCTATCTCTACGTCAGCCTCGATCTGGAGGGCTACCGTAGCGGCAAGCTCAACCGCGCCCTCGACCCTCCCCAAGCTGGTAGCTTAGGCTGAAGCGTTGCACAGGTTTGGGGAGCATGAAAGGGTTTTGGTGGCTCTGGCTTTGCTTGGGGGTGTTTGGTCTGGCAACGGCTGCTCCTACCTCAGCCCAGGGGGAGAAAGGCCAGGTGGCGGCCGCCCAGGCGGGGGATACGACTGCCCTCGACGCCCTTGCGGATCGCACGTTACGGCTGCGCTCCGACCGTCAAACCTTCGACCAGCGGGCGCAGGTTTTCCTGGCTGAGGGCAATGTGGAGATGCGGCTGGGCCGCTCGGTGCTGCGGGCAGACCGCCTGCGCATTGAGCTGCAGCAGCGACGAGCCGTGGCCGAGGGCAACGTCTCCATTGAGTTGGATCAGCAGCGCATCCAGGGATCCCGGCTGGAGTACGACTTTGAACGGGAGCAGGGCTTTTTGGAAGAGGCTTTTGGGCAGGTGGATATTGGCCAGTTGCAGGCCAGCGGCTCTCCGCTGCCCCTCTCGCCTCAGCGGCTGGTACGCTTTCGCGCTACCCGCATTCGCTTCGATGCCAACAACTGGGAAGGAGAAGAGGTGCGGCTGACCAATGACCCCCTCGATCCGCCGGAGCTGGAGATCCGCAGCCCGCGGGTGACCTCTACCTTGCAGGCGGATGGTTCCAGCCTGTTGATTGCCGAAGCTGGCCAATTGGCTTTCGACCAAGTCTTTTTTCTGCCCCTGCCCCTGCGGCTGCGCTTTGACTCCTTGAACCGCCAGCCTCCGGTCAGCCTGTTCTACGACGATTTCGACCGGAAGGAACTGCGGCGGGGCCTAATCCTGCAGGCCAACATTGAGCTGCTGCAGGAGCCCCATCTCAGCTTGGTGTTTTCCCCGCAGCTCTATCCCCAGCGCCTCTGGGGGAGCCTCCAAGGAATCCGCGATGGAGTCGGGCTGCGAGCGGAGTTGCGCTGGCGGCAGCCGCGTGCCCAAACCTTGCTGTTTGCCGAGCTCCGCGGGATCGTCTTTGAGGAATTTGCCCGGCGCTTGCGGGCGCAGGTCGAACACCGCGTTACCACCGGCAACGGCGGCCAAGTCACCTACACCTATGCCTATCGGGAGCGTTTTTTCAGCGGGCGCCTGGGCTTCCAGATTGTGGAGAATCGCTTTGGCGCCAGCTACAGCTCGCCCACCCTTCGCCTTGGCAACACCAGCTTGGATTTCAGCTACCGCATAGCCGCCGACTACCTCGACGCCCTGGGACAACTTGGCAATATCGACACCGATCCCGCTCTGGCCCTGGCCAGAACCACCGAGCGCATCCAGCTTGCTCGGCTGCAACTAGGAGCAACCCTAACTCGCTCTTTTCCCCTCTGGCGGCCCTCCAAGACAACCTCAGATCCGCCGCCCCGCTTTTCCGCTTTGCCCATTGAACAGGGGATCTGGCTCAACACCGGCGTCAGCAGCAGCCAGTCGTTTTACTCCAATGGCCGCGCCCAAAGCTACACTGCTGGCAGTATCGGCCTCGACGCTGTGCTCGGGGCTTTTGTGGCCGATACCTTCGACTACACCAGCCTGAGGGTAACCTACTCCAACGGTTTTTTGGCGGGAGCCTCGCCCTTTTTGTTTGACCGCATCACCACGCGGGAGCAGCTGGTCTTGGGCTTCCTGCAACAGCTGTATGGCCCGCTGCGGGTGGGGGCTGAAACCACCCTGGATTTACAGTCAGGCCAGCAGGTGGACCTTACCTATCGCCTGGGTTACGACCGCCGCACCTACGGCCTTAGCTTGCACTACAACCCGGTTCGCCAGTCAGGGGCTCTGGAGCTACGGGTAGAAGGCCTGAACTGGGATCCCAGCCCACCTCAGCCAAGCTCAGCGACCGGCTCGAGCCTCAATGGGCCCTGATTCCAAAGTGTAATCTCGACTACTAATACCTAAGGGTTTTCTATGGCAATTGCGCCGCTTCGAGAAGGGATCCCTGCCCAAATCCGCCCCGCCTCCGAAGGGAGTTTTGGAGTCAAACGGTAAGATCAAATACAGAAGTCCTCTAGGACTTATTTTTGTCAATCGGGATCGCCGTATCGCAGACTACTGCAGCGATCCCCAAACGGTGCTAGCCTGGATGACAGGCTGAGCAAGGCAGGCTAGTGAGCTAATTATGCAAACCCTCGATGCGATCCCGGCAAAAAAACAAGCAGAGCGAATAACCTGTAGCTACATCAATGCAACCAGCTCCATTCAAGTGGTTCGCATCACAAATATCGAAAACTGGTACTTTGAGCGGGTGGTATTTCCTGGGCAGCGGTTGCTGTTTGAGGCGCTACCAGGAGCCAAGCTGGAGATCCACACGGGCATGATGGCCAGCTCCATCTTGACGGATACCATCCCCTGCGAAAAGCTGCGCGTACGAGAAACGGAGCCGGTGACAGTGGTTGCGTAGGTCTCCAAGCCGCAGAGCAAAACCTAGGTCTTGTGGCTTTGCCGCTTCTCCTCTTCCCCTGTGGGGGTAGGGGAGGGTTGGGGTGAGGGGCGAGGCTTGGGCGGCAACGAGATATCCAGGAAACGCGCGCTTAACCGCACCGGGCTGATCTCGCGCCGTTGTGGCGGCCACGAGAGTCCCAGCCAGCGAGCCGTGATCTCCAAAAGGCCAGGGAGCGGCGTTGACGTAGGGGTAGGCATTGGTGGTGGGGTGGGGTAAAGATCTAAGCGCGGCGGGCGGGGGGTGCTGACGCGAAAAGCGTTGGGAGGCGGCTGCGTCAGGGGTACATTCGGATCCCCGCACCCCAACAAGCCTAGCCCACCAGCCAGCAGGAGGAGAGCCAGCCGTGCCGTGTTTCCGTTTAGCAAGGGCTTGAGCATAAGCTAGCAAGATGCCAGAGCGCCGATCCGAGCTTGCAGACCTGCTTCCAGCGCCGAGAGGTGGCGGGCCATGGTTACGTAGCGGTTAGCCGTCAAGTTTTTGGCGACAAACTGCTCCACCAGTTGCTGATCTCGGGCAACCATTTGGTTGAGGTACTGAGCTACGGAGGTTTGCGGATTCTCGATTAAAGCTCTGCACACCTGCAGAGCCATCACCAGTTGAGCCCGCACCTGCAAAAAGAGCGACTGGATATACTTCTGTTCGGCCTCACTGAGTTGGCGAAAATCTTGCCAATAGTGGCCCCCCTCCAGCGATTGTTGCAGCTCTTGCACCCAGCGGTTGTATTCTTTAACCCTGCAGGCGAGATCGCTGGCGAACTCCATGATCTCGGCAGGGCTATTCAGGAGATGGGCCTCTTGCCAGCGCTGACGAATGCGACGCAGGTTTTGCCGCAACTTCAGGAGAGCCCAGAGCAACCCCAGGAAGACCACTCCCAGCAACAGGACGGCCACTGCATAGAGCAGCCAATAACCGGGATCCCGAACTCCCAGGAGGATCACCAAAGCAATCACCAGCAGGCAGAGGGCCAGCATGACCCAAAGCCGCAGTTGTTGCTGTTCAAGACGCAGGTACTCTGCCCTCAGGCCAAAAGCCTCACAGCAGGCCTCCAGATCCGCCTCCATGATCTGGCGAAACTCCTCTGCAGAGATTAGCTCGGCAGTGATCATTAGAAGACCCTCCTGACCGGGGTGACCAGCTCCTCAGGATTTGCCTTGCCAATTGCGCGCCGCTTCCGTACTCTCTGGCAGCGGCTCTAGCACCTCGCTGGCGGGAACCACCATCAACCCATAGCCCCCCTCGCGACAAAAATCGACGATCTCCTGCGTGTCGAAGCGCTCGGCTACGGGCTTGGGCAGCCCCTGCTGAGCCAGCCTCTGGGCATACTTTTTCGCCCCAAAGAGGCTCTCAAAGGCAATGACAATGTCCTGGCCCCCAATTTGGCGGGTGCAGATCCCTTCTTGACCGTTGGCTTGGTACAGCAGCACGATCACTTGGGGGGGCAGCTCTTCCGAGCTCACCCCAAACGGTTCCGTCTCCGCCTGGGATCCGTTGCCCAACAACACATCCCGCGCCTCGTTGAGCCGCGCCAGCCGAGCCTCCAGCAAGGGTCTTTGTCGCTCGTCGTCCAGCTCAAGAAGAGCGGCGCTGAGAGCTTGGTATTCCCGAAACCATTTCCTCCGGATTTCCTGTTCGCTGGCATCTGGCGGTAGATTGAGCACTTGGAAAGCCTCAGTAGTATCCATTGATCTGCTCCGCTAGAGTGTCCCCTCTCGTCGTCTAGACTAGCCGCTCTGGGGATCTCGGGAGGGTAACTTGGGCGTCGACAAAGCGCAGGGGGCAAATCTCGGCAGCCAAGGGTTTTTGCCGAAGAACAGCGGCTTTGAGGCCACGCCACGTTTTTCGGTGGCATCCCTGCTGAGCCCAAAGCATAGACCAGGCTAGCAGAAGCCATGGCACCGCCAGAGAGAGACTCCGCTATCTGCCGACCCCAAGGGATCCGGGAACTAGCTAGTATTGCAACACCTGGGGTGGCCGAGCAAAGTAGGGCTCAATAAGCCCACGCCACCGAATAAAGTTTTCCGATTGCCGGAAGGTAACCAGATGAGCCTCCAGGGATAGTAGATATTGCTGGGGGTGCTCCAGACAGCGCTACAGTTGGTGCTACCAGTCGGTTTGTTGCAAATAGACAAAAGCTTGGCCGATGGCGGCTTCAAAAGCAGCTTCCAAGTCTGGAGTGACCTCAAGCTGAGCCACCTCCAGAACAGGAGCAGTGTTCATAGGCTACGTGTGCAGGCCACACTCGGTTTTGGCCATACCCTTCCACCGACCAGAGCGGGGATCCGCGCCTGGCTCCACTGGGGCTGTACAGGGCATACAGCCAATGCTGGGGTAGTTGCGGTCGTGGAGAGGGTTGTAGGGGATCCCGTGCTCGAGGATGTACTTCCACACCTGGCCGCTTGTCCAGTCGGCGAGGGGGTTGAGCTTGAGGCGGTTGCGCTTGCTATCCCACTGCACCTTGCCAATGTTGGCGCGGGTAGGAGCCTGTTCCCGACGCATTCCCGTAATCCAGGTGGTGCAATTGGCCAGAGCGCGGTGCAGGGGCTCCACCTTGCGGAGGTGGCAGCAAAGGTCGGGGTTGGTGCGGTACAGTTCTGGCCCGTATTGCGCCGCCTGCTCTTCCGGTGTCAGCAGAGGCTTAAAGACCTCCAGTTGCAAATGGGGATAGCGAGCCAGCACCTGTTGTTGCAGTTGTAGGGTTTCGGGGAAGTGAAAATCGGTATCCAGGAAAAAGGCGCGCACCTGCGGGCGAATAGCAGTGAGCAAATCAATCAACACCAGGTCTTCTGGGCCAAAGCTGCAGGCAAGTACCAGCCCATCCCCGAACTCAGATACAGCCCAGGCCAGCAAGTCGCTTGCGGAAAGGGGCTCAAAGCGTTCGCTCAGGGCAGCTACCTGGGGCTGATACCGCTTTTGCACCTCCTGGGCTGCCTGTTCCCAGTGGGTAGAGGAAGAAAGGGTTGCACTCATAGGGAGAGACGCCGAGTCCAGCTGCTTTGCCTTCTTAATCTACACTCATTCGGTCGAGCTTTAGGACTTTTATCGAGCTGCAACAGGTAGCAGGGTAGATCGAGCTCCTCTGGCGCGCAGGGGGATCTCTCCCCAGCGATCCCGACGTCTCCCCATCAGGAAACCATGCCAGAGCGGTCTGGGTCCTGGCTCCGGTAGGTGAACCCAGTGGTAGCGCAGGATCCCTCGCCGGGGGTTCAAATCCACCTCGAACAGCCGCAGTGCCGAGACTGGCCCCACCAGGGGAGGGGCTGTCAGGTAGGGGATCCCATCTCGTACATGGACTTTCGGCACATGCAGATGTCCACTCAACACCGCCACCACCCGTCCATGGTCAGCCAAGAGAGCATGGAGGGCGGCAGCTGCCTGCTTCTGGAGCTGGTAGTTGCGGAACACAACCGCGTCCATTTGGGTGGGGGAGATAAAAGGCGGCTGGTGGATTAACAAGATTAGCCATTCTTCTGAAACTGCTTGCAGATGTTCGCCCAGCCAATGCAGTTGCGAGGGGCGCAGCACCCCCTGGGGCAGGGGAAAAGGTCCCAGGCTGGCGTCAAGGGCAATGAGGCGGATCCCGGGCAGAGGAGAAAGGCTGTAATCGACATAGCCCGTGGGAGCCGGGAAGAGAGGAAATTGGCTTTGGCACCAGCGGATAAATTGTTCTCGGTCGAAGCGCCCCTTTCTTTGCAGGGTGTCGACATCGTGGTTGCCAAGACTGAGGTAGTAGGGCATCCGCAGCTGGGCAAGAATCTCCCGGAATAGCTCAAAGCTTTCTGGATCCGCCTGATCCACCAAGTCGCCGGTAAACACGACAAAGTCCAGATCCGGCACCTGGTTGAGATGGGCAACGGCTGCTTCCAACTGGCGGCGAGGGGAATCGGACATCCACCACCAGCGGCATGCCGTCTCCGGCATCAGATGAATGTCTGAGACCTGCGCAAAACGAATCCGTTCCGTGGCCATTGCCTAGGTACTTATTCACACCTCACGCCCGCATCATAGTTAATAACTTGCCCAGGAGCTATTGACTTTCCTTAACCTCCTTCAGCAGGAGAGGGAAGGTGGCAATGGGCAGGTTGCCGCCACTTGGACAGCCAGGCGTGAGTTTGATTCTCGTTTCAGCCTCGTTGTCCAACAACCGCTAGGGTATAGAGACGCGGATCTTCGAAAAGAAGGAGAAAAACCCATGTCTAGCACCCTTGTTCGCTGCGCCTGTGAGCACTGCAACTGCAGCTTCGAGAGCAGCCAAGGCTATCGCTACGAAGGCCAGCTCTACTGCAGCCAAGCTTGTGCTACTCACGACCATGACCACCCCTCCCCTTGCTGCATAGCCGCCCACTGCTGTCAATAGCCACTCGACAGGGATCCGAACCTAGACCCTTTTTGATACGCTCCTAAGGAGCTCTATCCCTAGCCAGCTTGCATGGAGTACCGCTGGGATCTGCTGCCCACTCCGCCTCAGTTTGACCCAGAGCTGAGCCGGGAATACGGCAAGTACGCGGCCAAGGTGCTAGCCTTGCGCGGGCTGCACAGCCGGGAACAGGTGCGGGCTTTCGTGGATCCCAGCTTCTATTCCCCCACCCCGCCGGAATCCCTGCCGGATCTGGAGCGGGCAGTGCGGCGGCTACTGGAGGCCAGGGAAAAAGGAGAAGCCCTCTGCATTTGGGGGGACTTTGACTGCGATGGCGTCACCAGCACCAGTCTTTTGCTCTCGGCGTTACAACCCTTGGGCTTCCAAGTCCAGTTCACCCTACCGCTGCGCAGCCGCGAGGGACATGGGCTCAATGCCCAGCGGCTCCAGCAGGTGCTGGCTCAGGGTTGCCAAGTACTTCTAACGGTGGACTGCGGCATCGGCAATGCTGCCGAGATTGCCCTGGCCCAAGCCCGAGGGGTGGACGTGATCGTGATGGATCACCACGCCCTGCCAGATCCCTTGCCCCCTGCCTATGCGGTAGTCAACCCTTTGCGCCTGCCCGAGGAGCACCCCCTGCGCTTTCTTCCGGGAGTGGGGGTGGCCTACAAGCTGGCGGAGGCCCTCTATCAAGCGCTGGGAATTCCTGGCGTCGAGGAATACCTGGATCTAGTGGCGGTGGGGATCGTGGCCGATGTTGCCGTGTTACAGCGGGAGTGTCGCTACCTGGTACAGCGGGGGTTGCCCGTGCTGGCCAAGACGCAGCGTCCAGGGCTGCGGGCTCTTTTGGATTGGGTGAGCAACGGCTCATCCCCAGGAGCGCTAACAGCTCAGGACATTGCCTTTCGCCTTGCTCCCAGGCTGAACGCCATTGGCCGCTTGGAAGACGCTAGGCTAGCAGTGGAGCTGCTGACCACCTCGGATCCGCAGCGGGCTCAGACGCTGGTGAAGCATTTTGTCGCCCTCAGCGAAGAGTGTCGGCAGCTCACCCAACAGGTGCTACAGGAAGCCAGGCAGCAGGTGGAGAGCCTCGATCTGGCACGAGAGCGAGCCATCGTCTTGGCCAGCAGTGGCTGGAACCCAGGGGTTTTGGGAGTTGCGGCGGCCCGCTTGGCGGAGGAATACCGTTGCCCAACGGTGTTGATTGCCACAGACGAGAGCACAGGGCTGGGCTATGGATCAGGCCGCTCGATTCCAGGGGTAAACCTGCTAGAGGCCCTTGAGGCAGTGCGTCCTCTCCTGCGACGAGGAGGGGGACACCCCATGGCCGCGGGGATCCAACTCGATCTGGCTTGCCTGGCCGCTGTGCAGCTGACATTGCGGCGGGAGCTAGCGGCGCGGGTTAGCCCGGATCAGCAAGCTCGCGCCCTGGCGGTGGAGATTCTCCTCGACTGGACTCTGCTGGCCTCTCAGGGCCGGGATGGGGTGGCGGAGCTAGACGAGGTGTATCGGCAGTTGCAGCTTCTACAGCCCTTTGGGCACGGCAACCCCAACCCCATCGTAGCCCTGATGAACTTCCGCCCCACTAAATCCACTCTAAGAGCCTCTGGGGATGGCCGCCATCTCAGGTTTGAGCTCAAAGGCAGGGCGGGATCCCGTACCCTCTGGTTTTGGGGAGCTGGCGAAGAGCTGGAACAGTGGCAAAACTGCCCAGCTGTGGACATTGCCCTGCGGTTGGAAGCCGACAGCAAAGAGTCCTGGCGAGGCACAGTGCTGGCGGTGCGTCCCTCTGGCAACTGGCAGGCCCCTGCTGTTTCCGCCCCTCGCCTCCAAATCCAAGACTACCGGCAACGCCCCCTGCCGGATTCTTTGGAGAAAGCCCTCTACTACACTGGGCAACCTCTTCCTCTTAGGCAGCCGTTGCCCCCCTCAGCTAAAACAACTCTTGTACTGGCCTGCTGGCCCTGGTTGCCGGCAGATTTGGCCCAACTACTGCAGCAGGTGCAGCCGCAAACCCTGATCCTGGCTGCTTCTGCCCACTCCTGGGATCGCCTCCCTCAGCAACTTGCCCAACTGCGAGAACTAGGGCAGGCAAAACCCTGGGATCCTGCTACCCTGGCAGCAGCTACTGGCCTGCCCCAGCAGTGGCTAGAAGCCCTGGAGGGACCGGAACAGATCTCCACTGGGCTGCTCAGCCGGATCCGCGAATCCCAGGCCTTCCACCGCTGGCTGGACGAGGCTAGCCCAGCCCAGATTGCCCAACTGTGTCAACGGCTGCTGCAACCGGATCCCGTGCCGCTGGCTTTTTCCCCCGCCTGAGCTAAGGTACCCTTTGAGAACACCTCAGCAGGGCATGCGCTGCCCTACCCTTGTTCCCTGTCCCTGTGGTGCTCGCCGAGGAGGATTAGGCAATTTTGTCGTTGTTCAAGACGCAGCAGTTGACCTGATCCAGGCACACCTTTCCCCACTGCAGCGCCCACCGCACCAAAGCAACCCGGTTTGATGTTCGCGTCTTGCTCAAAATGTTGCTGATGTGGTTATCGACCGTGCGCTTGCTGATTTCCAAGCGCTTTGCAATGTCCTGATTGGTCATGCCAGCCGCGACCAACTCCAGGACCTGCAGTTCCCGTTCAGACAGCAGATCCGCGCAATGGTAGTCTGCGCCCATGCCCAACGCCTGAGGTACGAACTGTAAGGATTACCTAGAGTCATTCTAGGGGATCGCCTCCCCAATGGATAATCCGTGAGTTGAGCTTTTTGGACCCTGTCGACGAAAGGGAAAGGGGCCAGCCGTCTTTTGCTTTACAGGCTTTACAAGGCATCGGGGTGCTGGCGGGGCAATTCCACCAGAACCCACAGCCCACCGGTTTGCGGATGATTGCGCAAGCGGATCGTACCCCCATGGAGTTCCACAATCTGACGCACAATGGCCAAGCCAAGGCCAGTGCCGCCTTTGCTGCGGGCCCGCGCCGCGTCGGTGCGGTAGAAGGGTTGAAAGACCAGCTCAAATTGATCCTCCGGCAGGCCGGGGCCGTGGTCGTACACCTCCAGCCGCACTTGGGATCCCTCCTCGGAGAGGCTCACGTGGATAGGAGAACCAGGCCCGCCATATTTGACGGCATTATCCAAGAGGTTGAGGATGAGGCGATAGAGGCGTTGCTCATCTCCCCAGAGATAGAGGGGGGAGGAGCTGCTTAGGTGCAGTTCCTGGTGGCGGGGCTTGGCTAGCGGTTCTAGACTCTGCCAGGCTTCTCGCACCAAGGCGGCTAGATCTACCCAGCGCCATTGGGAGCGGGATCCGGCCCCCAAGTTGAGAGCGCTCAGTTCCAGCAAGTCTTGCACCAGCTGGCTGAGGCGCAGCGTCTCATTTAGCAGTCGTTCCACCCAAACCGCTTGCGCGGCATCGACTCGGCTTTGCAGAGTTTCCGCCAGGAGACGAATCGAGGTGAGGGGAGTCTTCAGCTCGTGGGCCACGTCCGAGGCCCAGCGATCCCGTTGTTGCGCCAGCAGCGTGGCCTCTAGGCGGTCTTCCAAAAAGATGGCCACATGGGCCTGGGGCAGGGGCAGCCCCCAAGCCCGCAGCGGAACCGGTTTGTCCTCGCCACCGGGAGGGTAGAAGACCCATTCGCGGCTCTGGACGGAAGCGCCAGCTTCCTGGCAGCGGGTGGCTTCGATGAGCTGATCCAACTCGTAGGAGCGCACCCACTCCAGCAAAAGCTTGATGCCCGGCTGCCAGTGGCTAATGCGCAGCAGGCGCTGGGCGGCAGGATTGCACTCTAGCACCACGTTGTTCTCGTCCACCCGCAAATATCCCCAGGGCAGACGCTGGCTGAGATACTGCCAGTCCAGGAGATACTGTCTTTGGCTAGCCTGCTCCAGTTCTTGTTGGCGAAGGTGGCGGCTAAGCCGGCTGAGCATCTGTTCAGGCGGCTGCAGCGGCAGGGCCAGGTGCATCAGGGATCCCAACTCTTGCAGTTGGCGGCTGAAGCGGCGTCGACTCTGCCAGCACAAGATCAGCATGCCGACAAGGCCAATGCTTAACCCAATGAGGATCCCGCCTTCCACTCCCATGAGCCCACCCCCTTTGCCGCCATTGTCGCCCAGGGATGGGGGAGTGAACGGATACGGAGTCCTGCCTCCCTAGCGGCGGTGCACCATCGTCGTGGTGGCCTGGTCGGTGGGCACGAGCAAGACTTCGCTTAGGTTGACGTGGGGGGGACGAGTAACGGCAAATAGCACCACCTCGGCCACATCCATCGCTGTCAAGGGGGTGAGGCCCCGATAGACCGCCGCCGCCCGCTCGCAGTCGCCGCGGAAGCGCACCTGGCTAAACTCGGTTTCCACCAAGCCGGGCTGGATCTCGGTAACGCGAATGGGGGTGCCGAGCAGATCCAGCTTCAGCCCCTCGGAGATGGCCCGCACGGCCGCTTTGGAGGCACAGTAGACAGCGCCGCCAGGGTAGGTCTGCCGACCAGCAATCGAGCCAATGTTGACCACGTGGCCCCGGCCCCGCTCCACCATCCCGGGCAAGACGGCGCGGGTAACATACAGCAAGCCCTTAATGTTGGTATCGATCATCTCCTCCCAATCTTGCACAGCCCCGCTGTGGAGTTTGTCCAAGCCGCGGCTAAGGCCGGCGTTGTTGATCAAAATGTCGATCTCGGCCCAGGCCGGCGGCAAAGACTGCAGCGCCTGCTGCACGGCTGCCCTATCCCGCACATCCAAAGTCAGCAGGTAGGAGGAAGTGCCGTAGGCCTGCTGCAATTCTGTGGCCAGCGCCTGCAGCCGCTCCTGACGGCGGGCTACTAGGATTAGCTTGGCTCCAGAACGGGCAAAAAGCTTGGCACAGGCTGCGCCGATTCCGCTGCTGGCGCCGGTGATGAGCACAATCGCGTTTTCCAGCATAGTCGGCTTGCCCAAAGAGGGGTGCTGGGATCCCTGCCCAACGCCTTGGTTTAACCCCTTCCCTTCTCCGATTGGCTGCCTATCCTCTACTCAGCCCCCCCTTGGGTGATGCGCAGGATCCCATACCCAAGCGCCACGCCCGCCAACGTCAAAACCAGAGAAATTCCCGCAATGGTCAAGATCTCGCTAGCCATGGATTTGCCTTAGATGAAGTGCAGTGTCCTTGTCTTAGGATATCGGATTTTGCTCTTGAACCTTACCAGCAGCGAGGTAGCCTCTCTCAAGCGCAAGAGAGCTGCCAAAGATTGCGCTGTGTAAAGTTCACGGTTACCTCAGACTTGCTAAGAGCGGGTTCCCTGCCTCTATAATGAGAAGCAATTTACAAGTCTTTACTGGCCTGGGCTAAGCAAGGCCAAGGACGGTGAAACTTGTCCGCTGGCTCTGAGGTAGCTTGCCACGAGCCCTGTGGCTTCTCGAGAAGTTCCAGGGTTTGAGTTTTTATACCTAGGCCGCGGTCTTGCCTTTAGGAGGCAAAGTTTGTAGCTTCACTAGCGTTCTCATCTTTAACTGAGGAGAAGATCGTCCTATGACCATAGCAGTGGGACGCGTACGCCAGGAGCGAGGATGGTTTGACGTCGTCGACGACTGGCTCAAGCGCGACAGATTTGTCTTCATCGGTTGGTCAGGGCTGCTCATGTTCCCCTGCGCCTACCTGGCCCTGGGCGGCTGGCTGACCGGCACTACCTTCGTAACTTCCTGGTACACCCACGGCCTGGCCAGCTCCTACCTGGAGGGGTGCAACTTTTTGACGGTGGCCGTTTCCACCCCAGCCGATAGCATGGGGCACAGCTTGCTCCTGCTCTGGGGTCCAGAAGCCCAGGGGAACTTCACCCGCTGGTGTCAAATTGGCGGCCTGTGGACCTTTGTGGCCTTCCACGGCGCCCTGGGCTTGGTTGGCTTCATGCTGCGGCAGTTTGAAATTGCCCGTTTGGTGGGGGTGCGGCCCTACAACGCCATTGCCTTCAGCGCGCCAATTGCCGTGTTTGTGAGCGTGTTTTTGATTTACCCCCTGGGACAGAGCAGTTGGTTTTTCGCTCCCAGCTTTGGGGTAGCCGGCATCTTCCGCTTCTTGCTGTTTTTCCAAGGGTTCCACAACTGGACGCTGAACCCCTTCCACATGATGGGAGTAGCTGGCGTTCTGGGTGGAGCGCTGCTGTGTGCTATCCACGGGGCAACGGTGGAGAATACCCTCTACAAGGATGGGGAGGCAGCAAGCACGTTCCGGGCTTTTGAGCCGACGCAGGCGGAAGAGACCTACTCCATGGTGACGGCAAACCGCTACTGGAGCCAGATTTTTGGGATCGCGTTCTCCAACAAGCGGTGGCTGCACTTCTTCATGTTGTTTGTGCCGGTAACCGGATTGTGGATGTCGAGCATTGGGGTAGTGGGGTTGGCGCTGAACCTGCGGGCGTATGAGTTTATCAGTCAGGAGACGCGGGCGGCGGAAGACCCCGAGTTTGAGACGTTCTACACGAAGAACATCCTGCTCAACGAGGGGATCCGGGCCTGGATGGCGCCTCAGGACCAGCCGCATGAGCACTTTGAGTTCCCTGAGGAAGTCCTCCCCCGCGGCAATGCCCTCTAATCTACCCAGTTAGCTGTAATTGAGCGCCTGCCCAAGGGATCCCCTCCTGCGGATCCCAGCGGCTAGGGATCCCAACGGCAGGTGCTTCCACTTAGCCAATCAATCAATTGTCCTGACGATTGGAGGTTGGTCTCTGTGACCTCAACAACAATTGGTTCTGTAGTGGTGCAAGATCGCACCCAGGGCGGGTTTGCCTGGTGGGCTGGGAATGCCCGCTTGATCAATCTCTCCGGTCGGCTTTTGGGTGCCCATGTAGCCCATGCTGGCCTGATGGTCTTCTGGGCGGGAGCGATGCTGCTCTTCGAGGTGGCTCACTTCACGCCCGATCGGCCCATGTACGAACAGGGCCTAATCCTGATGCCCCATGTGGCTACCTTGGGCTGGGGAGTTGGCCCTGGCGGCGAGGTGGTGGACACCTACCCCTACTTTGTGATTGGTGTGCTGCACCTCATTTCCAGTGCCGTGCTGGGGTTTGGGGGTGTTTATCACGCCATTCGCGGCCCGGAAACCCTGGAGCAGTCTTTCCCCTTCTTTGGCTACGACTGGAAAGACAAGAACAAGATGACCACCATCCTGGGAATTCACCTCATCCTCCTGGGGCTGGGGGCTTTCCTGTTGGTGGCCAAGGCTATGTGGTTTGGCGGTGTCTATGACACCTGGGCTCCCGGCGGTGGAGATGTGCGGGTCATTACCAACCCCACCCTCAACCCGGCAGTAATCTTCGGCTATCTGTTTAAGTCTCCTTTTGGAGGCGAGGGCTGGATTATTAGCGTCGACAACATGGAGGATGTGATTGGAGGCCACATCTACATCGGCATCATTTGCATTGCCGGTGGGATCTGGCACATCCTCACCAAGCCCTTTGGCTGGGCTCGCCGCGCCCTTATCTGGTCGGGAGAGGCCTATCTCTCCTACAGCTTGGCGGCGGTTTCGCTCATGAGCTTCATTGCCACCTGCTACATCTGGTTTAACAATACTGTCTACCCCAGTGAGTTCTACGGACCCACGGGACCGGAAGCCTCTCAGGCGCAAGCCCTCACCTTTATCGTGCGCGACCAGCGCTTGGGGGCAAACATCGGCCAAGCCCAAGGGCCCACAGGTCTGGGTAAGTACCTAATGCGCTCTCCCACGGGCGAGATCATCTTTGGGGGCGAGACAATGCGCTTCTGGGATGTGCGGGCGCCCTGGAAGGAGCCGCTGCTGGGGCCCAACGGCTTGGATCTGGACAAGCTGAAAAACGACATTCAGCCCTGGCAAGCTCGCCGGGCGGTGGAGTACATGACCCACGCCCCGTTGGGATCCCTGAACTCGGTGGGAGGTGTGGCTACTGAGATCAACACCGTGAACTTCACCAGCCCGCGCACTTGGCTGGCGGCCCACAACTTCATCCTGGGCTTCCTGTTCTTTGTCGGCCACCTGTGGCACGCCGGTCGCGCCCGTGCTGCTGCTGCCGGCTTTGAGAAAGGAATTAGCCGCGAGGACGAGCCTGTCTATCGGATGAAGCCAATCCGATAAAAAGTGCAGGTCTTTCTAACTAGCACCTTTGGCCCCCAGTGGGGGGCCTTTTTTTGGGATCCCCCTGGTCGGGATTGGCGGGGAAGGCGGCGAGGGTAGAGACTGGGAGAGCTGAAGAGCTGAATCTTCGAAGAAGATGCACAAAGTCCCAGTTACCGTCATCACGGGATTTTTGGGATCCGGCAAGACGACGCTGATCCGTCACCTCCTGCTCAACAGCCGGGGTCGCCGCATCGCTGTTGTGGTCAACGAGTTTGGCGAAGTGGGCATCGATGGCGAGTTGCTGCGAGACTGCCAACTCTGCGAGGGAGAGGCTTCTATCTCCATTCTGGATCTCCCCAACGGCTGCCTCTGCTGCACAGTGCAGGAGGAGTTTTTGCCGACCCTGGAGGCGCTGCTGCAACGGCGGGCGGAGCTAGACAACATTGTTATTGAGACATCAGGGTTGGCTTTGCCCAAGCCGCTGGTGCAGGCTTTCCGCTGGCCAACGATTCGCACCGGTGCCACTGTGGATGCGGTGATTGCGGTGGTAGACGGCCAGGCGCTGGCTGCGGGGCAGCTTGTGGGGGATCTGGCGGCCCTGGAGGCCCAGCGGCAGGCAGACGAGAGCCTAGATCACGAGACGCCCATTGAGGAGCTGTTCGAGGACCAGTTAAGCTGTGCCGATCTGGTGTTGCTCACCAAGGTGGATCAGATTACGCCGGCGGAGCGAGCGCAAGTGGAAAGCTGGCTGCGCCAAAAATTGCGCCCTGAGGTTCAAGTCCTCCCTTGCGAGCGGGGCCAGGTTGCCCCAGAAGTGCTCCTGGGCTTCAACGCAGCCGTGGAAGATCAACTCGAGCGCCGCCCCAGCCACCACGACCACGGGGAGGAGCACGAGCACGAGGCCTTTGAGTCTTTCTGCCTAAGCCTGGAGGAAGGCTATGAGCCGGGATCCCTAGTTGCCCAGTTGCGTCAACTGGCGCAAGAGGAATGCCTCTACCGGGTGAAGGGCTTTGTAGCCGTGCCCCACAAGCCAATGCGCCTGGTGCTGCAGGGGGTGGGAGGGCGATTTGAAACCTACTACGATCGCCCTTGGCGCCCCCAAGAGCCGCGTTTAACCCGCCTGGTGTTCATTGGGCAGAGACTGAACCGGGCGCGCATTGCCGCAGAGCTCCAGGCCCTAGCTGCCACCCGCTGATCCCTGGGATCCCTCAAGAGCGGCCTAGAGGTAGGCCTCCAGGAGGGAGGCTACAGTGGGGAAGCGGCAGGGCAAACCCAGGGCTGCTGGCGAAAGGGCGGGATAGACAAAGTGGCGGTGGCGCAGACAATACTCATCCCACTCTGAAAGCCGCACCCCAAACAGAAAAGCCAGGCGGCGGAGGAAGCCGATGGGCAGAGGCAGGCGGAAGTAGATCCGCTTTTTGAGATAGGCGCACACCTGTTCCACGCACTCGTCTAGGGAGAGGGGAGGATTGCCCAACACCCAATCGCCGCCACCGGGCGGATGGGCCACCCAGTAAGCCACCATCTCGGCCACATCGGCAGCGTGGATGAAGTGGAAGCTGGCATCCACCCGCAAAAAGCGGATGAGATCCAGCCAGCGGAGCACATCCTTGAGGCCGGCAGTGATGTGGGAGTAGGGGTGGTAGGGGCTACCGCCAAACAGCAGGGTGGGATAGAGCGTGAGCAGGCGATCCGGCCAGAAGCAGCTTTCCTGCCGCCGCAGTAGCATCTCGTACTTGCTGCGGATGTAGTCGGTTCCGGCCTGGCCAGCAATGGCCAAGGGCTCGAGAGCCTGGTTCAAAAGGCTGGCTGTGGAAAAGTAGATCACCTGCTGACAGCGCTGGGGATCCAGCAGCTGAAAGAGCTCCAAGGTGTGGGTAACATTCACCGCCCAAGCCAGCGAGGGATCCCCCCAGGCCGCTGCCATGTGGATTAACCCATGCATCTGCCGCAGCAAAGCGGCGTGTTCTCTAATGTGCAGGAGATCGCCATGCACCAAGGTAATGGGAGCAGGCAGCCGCTCCAGGGGCAGCCGCAGGCGGCTGGGATTGCGGACAAGGACGTACAGGTGGTAAGCGGGCCGCTCCGGAAACTCGGGATCTCTTTGCTGGGCTAGGCGTTCCAACACGTAGTGCCCTAAGCAGCCGCTAGCGCCAGTAAGAAACAGGTTTCGCAAGAGCTCTTCCCAACAAGACTCGGTGAAAAAAGCTTCTGACTAGTGTACCGCTTTAGTCATTCATAGCATGATAGGTGGCCACCGCTGACGGCGATACACGGTTTAAGTAGCGGAAGATCCAGTACTTAAAGAGCGTATCTAGAAAAACTGGAAAAGTGGCAATAAAGCCGTAGATGAAATTGCGGTTTTCGGGCAAACCCAGGTGCTCAGCTAGACTACTTAGCAAGACTTCCCAGCCATGGGGAGAGTGATAGCCAACAAACACATCGGTGAAGAGAATGATGATGAAAGCCTTGGCGCTATCGCTCAGGCCATAGATTAGGCGATCTAGAAAGGACTTAAGAACTTCAATTTCTTCACGCCCGACAAAGACTAGCCAGCCAAATACCGCCAGGGATAGCAAGTCGGCAAGGATGTTTTTTGGGCCTTCCAAGTTCTTACGGCTGTATTTTTGCAGCAGCTCCTCTGCTTTCAGGGAAAGTTGATCCTCCAACTCTGAGTCCAGCTCTTCTCGAGGTTGGTGACGTAAAGCCCGCTCAAACTCCATTTTTTCCTTGAAAAGCTCAAATTCCGCAACAGCTCTTTCTTGAAGTTCGTGGCTTAAAGCCACAAGGGTAGGCTCCTGAGGCTGCAGCCGATCCACCAACGGCCCAAACAGAAAGTGCTTCGAGAAAATCTGGACAAGTAGCGGCAAAATGGCCAGCAGCAACAAAAACCGAACTGCCACCAGTGTGCGCGTGCGTTGGCTGCGGTACTCCTGGAGCAACTCTTCTTCTGCCTGTGAACTTAACTCTCGGCGAATCTGCCTAGCTGTGCGCAAAAGGGAGCGAGGCAGGACGGCTGTTTTAGAAGCAACGGGGGCACTGCCATCCTCAAGAGGGGTCTTATCAGCCTTGATGGGTTGAGCAGCAGGCTCTGCCTGAGTTGACTCGTCTTGCTCTTGAGGCTGGAGCCGCGTGGCGCTGACCTTGAGTGGAGGGGCAGGGCGCTTGTAGCGGGAGATAACCTGATCGATAAACTCTAGCTTCTCCAAAATGGAAGGATCCCTCTCAGCCCCCTTGCCCTTGGTTGTGGAGGGGCTGCTCTTGGCACTGAGATCCTCGGCGTCGTTGACTTCTGCAGCAACGCGAGGGCCGCTGCCATCTAGCTCAGGATCGGGCGGGCGGGAAAAGAGACTGCTGGCTCTAAATTCTGCTAGACTAAGGCTAATCTGCCGCAGGTGCTGGCGCAGTTGGATTTGAAAGTAGTGGCTGGTGTTTTGGCCGTGGCTTCCGTTGCTGCCGATGACTCCTCCCTGGAAGTAGCGGTTTTCAATGGCTTTGATGCGAAGGGCAGCTTGATAGGCCCGATCAAGGGAGCGGAGGGGAGTACTTGAGATCCACTGGCCGAGCCTGCTCAGTACGGATTTCCCCATAGGGCGGTTTTTCTCAGGCCTGATTTTTCAATGGCTAGCTATTGTAACAACTCCCAAGAGGCCAGGCAGGGAACTGCCCTGCAGGAGTTAGGGTTTAGGATCCCTTGAAGTGCTTGAGGGCAAAGCCACAGATCTGCAGCAGCCGCAAGCCGTCGCGCAGATGGTGGATATTGGAGCGGCCATAGGTTCTGGGGAAATAGCGCACTGGAATGTCGAGGATCTTGAGGGTGCGCTTGGCCGCCCCTAGCAACAGGTCGAAATCGCCAAAGGGATCAAAATTCCCCCATTCTTGCCGCAGCTTGGCAATTTGCCAGTAGTCCTCCCGCCAGAGGGCCTTGGTGCCGCAGAGGGTATCTTTGACGCGAATGCCAAGGATGTAGGAAAGAAGAGCAGCAAAAAAGCGGTTGGCCCATTGGTTCAGGCGCGGCATCGCCTCCGGCTTTAGCGGATAAATGAGTCGGCAACCGTTGGCAAAATCACAGCGCCCGGAAGCCACCGCCCGGAAGAACTTGGGGAGGTCTTCCGCCTGGACAGTTAGGTCGGCGTCGAGAATGATCACCACGTCGCCCCTGGCTGCGGCAAACCCCTGGCGCACCGCATCCCCTTTGCCCTTGCCCTCTTGCCGGAGAGCCTGGATGGGACGGATCCCTTGGTATTCGGCCTGAACCCGCTGAATCTCGGCCCAAGTGTCGTCGCTGGAATGCCCCTCTACGAAAAGGATCTCGGTGCGGGATCCCATCTCGGGCAGCTGCTCCACGCAGCGGCGAATGTTGCCAGCTTCGTTGCGAGCTGGAATGATCACGGTGCAAGAGGGCTGTTTCTCAGGGGGGGGATCCCAGTTGGGATCCGGTTGGAGGCGGGCAATCGTGTATTCCGTCAGGCAGAGGGCGTTGATCCCTGGCAAGGGGGCAATCACGCGGTTCACCAGAGTTGAAAGCAGGGGAATTCGCCGCGGCAACAACAACCGCTTGCCCTGCTGGATAACCTCATACCCCGCCAGATGGAGCAAATTGGCCACATCAGCTGCCGAGAGCCAGTTGGCTGCTGGCAGGGGCCTGCGCTGCCTTAGAAGGGTTGCCAAGTTCAGAAGCGGCTCCCAAAGGGGGTTGTGATGGGAAAGAATAAGGCGAGTGCGGCGGGTGCAGAAACAGCGCAACTGCTCAAGAACCTGCTGAATATCCCTCAGGTAGCTGAGAGTATTGACGAGCAAAATGGCGTCAAAAGGCTGGGCCAAGACCGGATCCCGCTTGTCCAACCTCTGGAGATCCTGTAGGCGAAAGTGGAGGTGGGGAAATTGCTGCTGGGCCTGGGCAATGACCTCGGCATCTTGGTCGATCCCCACTCCAACACTGGGCCGCAAAGCGTTGAGCAGAGCCCCTGTACCGCAGCCAATCTCCAGAATGCGCAGACCTGGAGGCAGAAAGAAGCGGAGCAGCCGCTCCAGATCCTCGTAGTAGTAACGGTTCTTCTGCTGCCAGTAGTGAAGAGGGCATCCAGAGGCTGGCAATAGACTTTGGGAAAGCTGATTTTTTGCAAAGCTCAAGGCCTAACCTTTGCCGCCGCTGCTCAAAGGTTTGCCCGCGGTCAAGCCCTTTGCCAAGGCTTTAGCGGCGACGCACCCTGTCTCTATAGCTAACAATCACGATGGCGCCAAAGAGGAGACCCAGCACTACAGCGCCGTACACCAGGCTCCAGAGGAAGCTAGCCAATGAGGGAGTCATAGAAAGGTTTCCTCCTCAGGCAAATAGCCATTTCCACCTGCCCTTCAATTATACCCAGCTTCGTGACCCTGGTTTGCCTCCGTCTCCTAGCGGGGAGACCCTACGGGCTAGCTTGGTATTCCAGGTGTACCTCCTCTAGCGTTTGCCTGGTGCCGGCAAGGGGGTTGTCCGGAGTTAAGAAGAGCAGACAGTGGCATTCTTTTCGCTCCCGCATGGGTACGCAGGGACAGTTCCAATAGCCAGCTTTCACCTCCGCCTCTTTGTCTTCGTAGAAGCGGCAAGGACAGAGCGGGGCGCCCAGTTGCTCTTTGTGCAGAGCTAGACCCTCAATCACCGCTGTCGTAATTGCGGGGTCGGAGCAGAAAAAAGTGCCGGTGCGTTTGGCGTAGGTTTCTGCAAAATGCCGCATCACCTCGAAGGTTCTCTGCGAGGCCTTGTTGTAACCACGACTTTGATTTTCCATACCGATTCCCAGGGGTGTAACCAGTAATCCGGGCTACCTCGCTCTTCGTTGTACAGCAGACTCCTGTTCAACACGAACAAAAACGGCCTTGCTGTTACACAAGGCAACATTTTGAGACAACTTCAACACACTCCCCGGAAAGAGAAGGCCTGCTCTTCAGGGTACTACCAACACTGGGCAAGGGGAGAGGTCGATGACCCGGTGGCTGACGGATTCGTTTTTCCGGCCTTCGGCTAGGCTGAGGCCGCGGGATCCCATCACGATTAGGCTAATCTCCAGCTCGTCGGCCACGTCGCAGATGACGAAGGGAACTTTTCCCTCGCGATACTCGCTCTTGACGTTTTGGATCCCAATCTGCTGCAGGCCAGCCTCAGCGTGTTTGAGCAGGTTGTGGATAGTTTGGCGGGCTTGCTCCACCTGCTCTGGGTCTAGCTCTGTACTGTCTAGGACGGAGAGCAGATATACCTGACTCTTGTAACGCTGCGCTATGTCCGCCACCAGCGGCAGGGCATGGCTGGTTTCCCGCGAGTTGTCGATGGGAAAGAGCAGTTTGTCGAACATAGTCGCGGATCCCACACTTAAGCCCGCCCCTTCCCTATCCACGTCGGGGGCTGGCCCTATTCTACCAATCAATTTTACCGGAAGCTCAATGGCCTCCTTCCACCCCTGCCCGTTTTTCTGTTGTCAGGGGCTCGACCTGGGCTGCAAACGGAGCCCCTCTCCTGTTGGGATGAGCGGCCATGCCCATCATCCCGCAAAACTCCAGCCGCCTTAGGCCATGCTGGGCTGAAATTTACGCAATTCCTGCCAAAAATCCATGATTTTCAGATTGACCAAACTTGGAAAAGAATAGTGAAAAAAGTGTCGCCCCCCAGGACAAAACCACATTTGATCCCCTGGCTTTAAGTAGTTTCCCCACTGCTCCAGCGAAGCAGGATCCACAATGGGATCATCCTCGCTGGCGCAAACCAACATCGGCACCGGCACTTTCTGGGCTGGAATCGCTACCACCTGAAATAGGGAATGAGGTATGGGGGAAGTGTCTAAATCTTTAGCCAGGGCGCGGGAGAGTGAGCGCGCTCGCCACTGTTCTGAAGCTGGCAGAAGGCTCTGAGCTATACGCACCAGGAGCTGTTCTCGGCTACAGCAAAACATTTTTCGTTGCACGTAGAAATGGGCATGCCAGGTGGCGGCAGGCTGACTGCCTACAGCCAGCAGGGTTAGAGACCGTATCCGCTGGGGGTAATAGTAGGCAAAAAGATAGGCAACCACCCCGCTCAAGCCGTGGCCGATGAGATGTACCGGTCGATCCCAAGCTTTTAGGTATTCGTATAGCAGCGTCACGACTGTCTCCAAACTACAGGGCTCATCCTGGGTTTGGTGATACTCCCAGTAGGCTACACGGAAACATTTTCCCAGGGATCCCAACAGAGGCCGATCGAAAAGCTTTAGACTGGGAGAAACGCCCAAATAAAGTGCTTCAAAAGAAGGCGCAGAAGCGGAACCTAAGCTCATTTTAGCCATCCCATTTCGACGGTCGAAAGATTAAAGTTGCTGGCTGACAAAAGCTTCACAAAAAAGGGTTATCGGATCCAGAAGCCGGCAGGCAAAAGGTAGAGCCAGATCTCGACAGAGAGGAGGGGATGAGGATCTCCCCTCCCTGCTTTGAGAAGCCTCAACCCTCCTTTACAGCCCCGGCAAAATCTGGGCTACCACATCGCCGCTGCCCAGGAGCATGTAGGCAAACAGGGCACCGCCAACGCCGCCCACCAGAAACCCTCCGGCCAACTGGCTCCAACCGGCGCGGGTGCGCAAGTTTTCCGGCAAATCCTCAGAGCCTGCCGGCACGCGCACCGGCTGAGGGGATCCCTGCGATTCGGCCATCAGTTGCACGCCCGGCGTCGGATAGGCCACCTCGCCGTAGGGGGTATTGACCACTGCCACCAGCCGCGAGCGAGGAAAGGACACCCGTCCGTAAATGGAGAGACAAACCGTCAGGATCAGCACCAGGCCGATGGTCGCCAGCGTCCCTGCCGTCAGGGCCTGCTCCGAATTCCGCAGCGGACTCAACTTGTAAAACGGCCCCACCAGGAAGTACCCATGAGCCATGCCGATCTCCAAGCCGCGCAAAAAAGGAGAGAGGCCCTCCCGGTAGATGGGCAGGTTTTGCAGCAGCAGCAGGGTGAGATCGCCCCGGTTTACCGGCGTGTCCAAGTTGCCCACCTGCGGATCTGTGGCTCGCACCCAGCCCCCGTGCTGGAAGTCAAAGCCGCTGGCTGCCGCCCGCGCCCGGATGGCATGCCAGATGTGCCCCGCCAAAAACAGGATCCCCAAGACAAAGTGGGCTGTGGCCAACCAGGTGCGGCTGCTCACCACACCCATCTCGTCGGCAGCCAGCCCCAGCGGCCCGTAGAAAGCCACCGGATAGGCGATCTCGTTGACGCTGACAAAATAGGCCGCCAAGATGCCCATGTAGGCCAGGGCCCCCAGGCTGTAGGAGAGGTAGGCTTCGCCCGAGTAGATCAGCACCTGCTTGGCCCAGGCAAAGGGCCGTGTGGCTATGTGCCACCATCCCCCCAGCACACAGAGCAGGCCGACATAGATGTGCCCTCCCACCAGATCTTCCAGATTGTTCACGGCGGCCATGCCCTGCTGGCCCATGAGCGGCGTCAGGTAGGCAAAGATCCGCAGCGGATTGAGGGTGGGATCCGTAACTACGCGCACGCGGCCCAGTTGAGCATCGTACAGCCCTCCCCAGAAGAGCGCTTTGGCCACCAGCAACCAGGCCCCCAGCCCCAGCAGCAGCAGGTGGATCCCCAGGATGGTGGTCATCTTGTCGTCGTCTTCCCAGTCGTAGCCGAAAAACTCGGCAAAGGTTTCTCCCTTGGCCAGCACCTCCGGCCCCAAAAGGGCGTGGAAGATCCCTCCTGCCCCCAGCACCGCCGAGGCAATCAGGTGCAGAACGCCCACCACAAAAAAGGGATAGGGATCCGTGGCCACCCCCTCTGCATTCACGCCGATGCCCAACGTGGCCAAATGGGGCAGCAAGATCAGCCCCTGGCTGCCCATGGGCTGAGCCGGATCCCAGTGGGCCACCTCAAACAAAGTCATGCCGCCGGCCCACAGCATGATCAACCCCGCATGGGCCACGTGGGCCCCCAGCAGCTTTCCGGACAGATTTACCAAGCGAGCATTGCCCGCCAGCCAGCTCACCTGAGGGGATCCCTCAGCAGAGGTAGGCGATGAAGATAGAACTGCGCCAGTCATGACAAACTCCCACAGTATCCACAACAAGCTAAGAAGCCGAGTTTGAGATTACAGATTGAAGAGTGTTTTGAGTTTGGCCGTCCACTCTTTAATTCGTTTTTCCGTCAGCTCCGGCTGATTGTCTTCATCCAGAGCAAGGCCGACAAACTCGCCGTTAACCACTCCCTTGGACTCATTGAACTCGTAGCCTTCTGTAGGCCAGGAGCCGACGTTTTTTCCGCCGCGCTCGGCAATTTTTTGGGCCAGGATCCCCATGGCATCTTGAAAGTTGTCGGGATAGCCCAACTGATCCCCAACTCCAAAATAGGCTACCGTCTTACCGGAAAAATCGATTTCATCCAAATAGGGGAAAAACCCATTCCAATCGGCCTGCAGCTCCCCGATATTCCAAGTTGGACAGCCGATGATTAAGTAGTCGTACCTATCAAAGTCCTCAACCGTGGCCTCGGCAATGTTGATCAAATCTACATTGTCTTCGCCCAGCTCTTTTTGGATCATCTCAGCGGCTCTCTCGGTATTTCCGGTTTGAGTGCCGAAAAATAGACCTACTTTTGCCATTGCTCCTACCTCGAAACTGCAAGTGCAAAGCTCAAAATCAGATGGCTAGATTGCCGTTAGGCCTGCTGCGCTGCAAGTTCTACTCTGCCGGTACGGAAATTGAACCCTCGCGCTTTCAGGGCATGGAACAGGTGGCCCTGAAGGAAGAAAAAGGCCAGCCAAAAATGGGCATTGGCCAGCCAAACCCTAGATGTGAGAGCTCCCCCTTGCTCAAAGAAGGGATAGCGATCCAAGCCCACCTGCAGCAGCGGCCCATAGAAAACTTCGGGATAGACCACTGGGTTAACGGCAACGAAATAGGCGGCAATAAATCCCATCAAGGCCAAAGCTCCCAAGCTGTAGGAAAGATAAGCTTCCCCAGACCAGATAAAAATCCGTTCTGCCCAGGCAAAAGGCTTGGTCGCGATATGCCAAACCCCACCTGCCACCAGGAGCAAGCCCAGCCAGAGGTGGCCGCCCACCACGTCTTCTAAAGTGTCCACCCCGGCGATCCAGTGGCGCCCTTCTATGCCCAACAGGTGGCCAAAGGGGTTCCAGTTGGGAGACACCAGGCGCACCTCTCCTGCCACCGGGTCGAACAAGCCGCCAAACACCACTGCCTTGAGCACCAAAAGCCAGGCTCCCAATCCCAGCAGCACCAGGTGGATCCCTAGGATGGTGGTCATCTTGTTTTTGTCTTGCCAGTCGTAGCTAAACAGGGGAAAGGCTTTGGGATCCAGCACCGCCGGCCCGCGCAGGGCATGAAAAATGCCGCCAAACCCCAAAAAGGCAGAGCTGATGAGGTGGATCGCTCCCACCGCAAAGTAGATATCCGTATCCAGGACTTCCCCGCCGGATCCCACCCCCAGCCCCAAGCTGGCCAGGTGGGGCAAGAGAATCAGCCCCTGCTCATACATCGGTCGGCTGGGGTCAAACTTGGCCAACTCGATCAGGGTCATCGCCCCTGCCCAGAGAACGATCAGCCCGGCATGGGCCACATGCGCCCCCAGCAGCCGGCCAGAAAGATCGGTCAAACGGGCGTTGCCCGCCCACCACGGGATCTGTTGTTGCGAGCTAGATCCCCCTTCTTGCTTGAGTGTCGTCGCTGTCATCTCCGCTCCTCTTGCGTTTCTAAACAAGCTTTTCTAGGAAAAGGCCAGAGACCTTGCCCCAGGCCCGCCTCTGGCCGCACGGACACATCCTTTCGAGACACGTAACCAACTGTTGAGAGTAAATCTCAACAGCGAGCTGTGACCTACTCTACGCTTCTTGCAAACAAATATCAATGTCTTTAGAGTTAAGTTTTGTTAAGAGTCGGACTTGTATCCGCCCATAGCCCCACCTGGGGAAGCTGCAGATGGAAGCTGGCCCGCAGAGGGACGAGCCGGGCGATCCGGTGGCAGCCGGTGATAAAAATCTCTCCCTTCTTAAGATTGAGTCGCAATAGCTGGATTACAATCAAGCCAAAGTTGGCCAAGTCGAGGGCAAAGGAGTCGGAGGAGATGTCGAGGTATCTGAAGCTGTGGACGGAGATAGGGCTTTATGTTCTCAGCTACTCCCTGCCTGTTCCTAGCTCAGACCGAAAGCAACTGTGCCGCCTGTGCCCATTAAAGTTTTCCGGAAGCCAAAGGGATCCGGGGGCGAAAATCCACTAGTCTATTGGCAATTGGGCTTTGGCCAGAACTGTCTAGCCAATTGCTGAGGTGCAACTGTGGAAACGGCCATCGAGTGGATTACCGCCCATGAGATCCTCGACTCGCGGGGACAACCGACCTTAGAAGCTCTGGTGGGCCTGGCCAATGGAGCAACCGGCTTGGCCCAGGTGCCCAGTGGCGCTTCGACTGGCACTTTTGAGGCTCACGAGCTGCGGGATGGGGATCCCAGGCGCTACAGCGGCAAGGGCGTGTTGAGGGCGGTGGAAAACATTCTTGGCCCCATCCAGTCGGAGCTGCGGGGAGAAGATGCCCTCAACCAAGCCCGCATCGACCAGTTGATGATCGATCTGGATGGCACCCCCAACAAGTCGCAACTGGGAGCCAACGCCATCTTGGCGGTCTCTTTGGCCACGGCTAAGGCGGCTGCCAATGCGGTGGGCCTGCCTTTGTACAGGTACCTGGGCGGACCCTTTGCCAACCTGCTGCCAGTGCCGCTCATGAATGTGCTCAACGGCGGCGCCCACGCCGACAACAACCTCGATATTCAAGAGTTCATGCTCGTGCCCATTGGGGCACCCAGCTTTCGCGAGGCGCTGCGCTATGGGGCGGAGGTGTTTGCGGCGCTAAAGCAAGTGCTGCAACAGAAGGGGCTGTCCACGGGGGTAGGAGATGAGGGGGGATTTGCCCCCAACCTCGACTCCAACGCTGCCGCTTTGGATCTGTTGATAACCGCTATTGAACGAGCGGGCTACAAGCCAGGGGAAGAGGTCGCCTTGGCCCTGGATGTAGCGGCCAATGAACTGCTGGAGGATGGGCAGTACCACTTTGAGGGCAAAGCCCGCAGCGCCGAGCAGATGGTCAATTACTACGAGCAACTGCTAGCCAACTATCCCATCCTTTCCATTGAAGATGGTCTGGCCGAAGAAGATTGGGCTGGCTGGCAGGCCATGACTGCTCAACTGGGATCTCGCGTGCAACTGGTAGGGGACGACCTGTTTGTTACCAACCCAGCTCGGCTGCAGAAAGGCATCGACAGCGGTGTGGCCAACGCCATTTTGATCAAGCTCAACCAGATTGGCACGCTGACAGAAACGGTCTCGACCCTTCAACTGGCCGCTCAGGCGGGCTTTCGCACCATCATCAGCCACCGCTCCGGCGAGACGGAAGACACCACCATTGCCGACCTGGCGGTGGCCACCCGCGCCGGCCAGATCAAAACCGGATCCCTTTGTCGCAGCGAGCGCATTGCCAAGTACAACCAACTGCTGCGCATCGAAGACGAGCTGGGGGAAGCAGCCGTCTATGCTGGTCGGGTGGGCCTGGGCCCTCGGGCCTTGCCGGCGCGAAGTCGCTAGTCGGTCTGGATCCCCAGCACCTCCACCAAAAAGGCCCAGCGGTCGGCGGTCTCTTCGATAAGCTTGGTGGTGGGCTTGCCGGCTCCGTGGCCGGCTTTGGTGTCGATGCGAATGAGGATGGGCTGGGATCCCCCCTGGGCCGCTTGCAGGGCAGCGGCAAACTTAAAGCTGTGGGCTGGCACCACCCGGTCGTCGTGATCCGCAGTGGTAATTAGGGTGGCGGGATAGGCAGTGCCGGGCTTGAGGTTGTGCAGGGGGGAATAGGCGTAGAGGGCCTTGAACTCCTCTGGGTCCTCCGGGGATCCATACTCCGAGATCCAGGCCCAGCCGATGGTGAACTTGTGAAAGCGCAGCATGTCGAACACCCCCACGGCGGGCAGGGCTGCCGCAAAGAGATCCGGCCTTTGGGTCAGGCAAGCCCCTACCAAGAGGCCGCCGTTGCTGCCACCAGAGATGGCCAACTTGGAGGGGTTGGTGTAGCCATTGGCCACTAGCCACTCAGCCGCGGCGATGAAGTCGTCGAACACCTTTTGCTTGTTGAGCTTGGTGCCCGCCTGGTGCCAGGCTTCCCCGTATTCGCCGCCGCCGCGCAAATTGGGCTGGGCGTAAACCCCTCCCATCTCCAGCCAGGCCACCAGGCCCACCGAAAAGCTGGGAGTCAGGGAGATGCCAAAGCCGCCGTAGCCGTACAGCAGGGTCGGGTGATCCCCTGTCCGAGCCAGGCCACGGCGGTGGACGAGGAACATGGGGATGCGGGTGCCGTCTTTGCTAGGGTAGAACACCTGCTGCACCTCATAGGCTTGGGGATCGAAGTCCACCTGCGGTTGACGGAATAGGGTGCTCCTGCCAGTGGTGAAGTCGTAGCGGTAGATGGTGGGCGGGGTGGTGAAGCTGGTGAAGGTATAGAAGGTTTCGGTGTCATAGCGTTTGCCGCCAAAGCCGCTGGCGGATCCCAGCCCTGGCAAGGGAATTTCCCCCAGGTAGGTGCCGTCTAGAGCAAAGGTCTTGATCTGGGTGTGGGCGTCTTTGAGGTAGAAGGCAACAAACTGGTTGTTGATGAGGCTAACCCCTTGCAGGGTCTCCTCGGCTTCAGGGATCACCTCTTGCACCTGCCCTGGGTTGTCAAGATCAATGGCCACCAGTCGCCGCCGGGGGGCATCGAGGTCGGTGAGCAGCCAAAAGCGGGAGCCGTCGTTGCCGACAAAGCTGTAGTCGGCCTCGAACTCGCGGATAAGCTCCACCACTGGCGAGTTGGGATCCCGCAGGTCTTTGTAGAAGAGGAGGTTTTTGGGATCCGTGCCCCGCCAGACGGAGATGATGAGGTAGTTGCCATCTTCGGTAACCCCGCCGGCAAAGCCCCACTCTTTTTGGTCAGGGCGGTGGTAGACTAAGAGGTCTTCCGACTGGGGAGTGCCCAGGCGGTGGTAGTAGAGCTTTTGGAAGTAGTTGGCGCTTTCGTATTCCCTGCCAGGGGGCGGCTCGTCGTAGCGGCTGTAGAAAAACCCCTGTCCGTCCGGCGTCCAGCTGGCCCCAGAGAACTTAATCCAGCGCAAGTGATCCGGCAGGTCTTCTCCCGTTTCAATATCGCGCACCTTCCACTCTTGCCAGTCGGAGCCGGAGCGGGAGAGGCCATAGGCCAAGTAGCGCCCATCGCGGCTGATGGCAATGCCCGAAAGGGCCACGGTGCCATCTTCGGAAAGGGTGTTGGGATCCAGCAAAACCCGGGCCTCGGCCTCCAGGCTCGCTTGGGTATAGAGAACGCTCTGGTTTTGCAGGCCGTCGTTTTTGAAGTAGAAGTAGCGGCCCCCTTCTTTGAAAGGCTGGCTGTATTTTTCGTAGTTCCAGAGCTGGGTTAGGCGCTCCAGGAGCCGCTGCCGCGCCGGGATCCGCTGCAAGTAGTCAAAGGTAAGCTGGTTTTGCGCCTCGATCCAGGCCCGCGTCCGCTCAGAGTCTAGATCCTCCAGCCAACGGTAGGGATCCGGCACTGCTTGCCCATGGTAGACGTCGACAACGGTGGGATCCGGATGGCTAGGAGGGTAGTTGAGCATAGAGACGGAGAGCAAGAGGCCAATTCCACTATGGCAGAAGCCTAAAACCGCCGGGGGGCAAGCCTCGCTATAGTGGAAGCCGAGTTGCGCAGACAGGTTTTGTGCTTCCGCGTTCCCCGGTTGGACGGATTGGCGCCTATCCCTTGGGCGAGGGCCGCTATCGCTTCTCGGTTTGGGCGCCTTTGGTTGAACGAGTCGAGCTAAAGCTGACTAGCCCCGTCCGACGGCTCATCCCTCTGACCCAAGATGAGCAGGGCTACTGGCAGGGGGAGGTGGAGGGGATCCCGCCTGGGCCGGTGGACTACCTCTACCGCCTGCACACCGCAGCGGGGGTGGTGGAGCGGCCAGATCCTGCTTCCCGCTGCCAGCCCTACGGCGTCCATGGCCCCTCGCGGGTGGTGGATCCCCACTTTGACTGGCAGGATCAGGGGTGGAAGGGGATCCCTCTCTCCCAGTGGATCCTCTACGAGCTGCACGTGGGCACCTTTACCCCGGAGGGCACTTTTGCCGCCATCATTCCTCGCCTGCCGCAACTTGTGGAGCTGGGGGTCAACGTATTGGAGCTGATGCCGGTAGCCCAGTTTCCAGGGGAGCGCAACTGGGGCTATGACGGCGTCTATCCCTATGCCGTGCAGACTAGCTATGGGGGAGCAGCGGGCCTGAAAGCGTTGGTGAACGCCTGCCATCAGCAGGGCCTGGCTGTCGTCTTGGATGTGGTCTACAACCACCTGGGTCCGGAGGGGAACTACTTGGGGGATTTCGGCCCCTACTTTGCCGACAAGTACCGTACGCCGTGGGGGAAGGCCATGAACTTCGACGGCCCCTATTCGGACGGGGTGCGGGAGTTTTTCCTGCAAAACGCCGAGTACTGGCTGGAGGAGTTTCACCTAGATGGCCTGCGGCTGGACGCGGTGCATGCCATCTACGACTTCAGCGCCTACCCTTTTTTGCAGGAATTGGCGGAGCGGGTGGATGCCCTAGAAGCGCGCACGGGCTGGCCCAGGGTGCTTGTAGCTGAAAGCGACCTCAACGACGTCCGCCTCATCACCCCCCGCAAGCAAGGGGGCTACGGGCTAGACGCCCAGTGGTGCGACGACTTTCATCACTCGGTTCACACCCTGCTTACTGGGGAAAAGACAGGCTACTACCAAGACTTCGGCCAATTGGAGCACCTGGCCAAGGCCTACCGGGAGAGCTACGTCTACTCCGGCCAGTACTCCCGCTACCGTGCCAGGCGCCACGGCAATTCCGCCGTCAGCAGGCCGGGATCCCAGTTTGTCATCTGCATTCAAAACCACGACCAGGTGGGCAACCGCATGTTGGGGGAGCGCCTCAGCCAGCTCACCTCCTTTGCGGGCCTGAAGTTGGCCGCCGCTGCCCTGCTGCTAGCTCCCATGTTGCCGCTGCTGTTTATGGGGGAAGAGTATGGGGAGGTGGCCCCCTTTCTCTACTTCATCAGCCACGGGGATCCCAACCTGGTGAAAGCGGTGCGCCAGGGACGCCGCCGCGAGTTCAGCGCCTTTGCCTGGCAGGGCGAGCCCCCGGATCCCCAGGCAGAGGAGACCTTCTTGCGCTCCAAGCTGAACTGGGAGTTGAAGGAGGCCGGTCACCACCAGGTTCTCTGGAAGTGGTACCAGACCCTGATCCGGCTGCGCAAAACCCAACCGGCCCTCCAGCACCTAGAGCGGGAGGGGGTGGAAGCGGAGCTGTTTTCCGGCTCTGGCCTGGCCCTGCACCGCCGCCAGGGATCCCAGTCTTTGCTTGCCCTTTTCAATTTCAGCCCCGATCAGCCGGCCACCTACACCGATTGGCGGGGCGGCAGTTGGGAGAAGCTTTTGGACAGCCACGAGGCGCAGTGGCTGGGCCCTGGATCCTCCCTGCCGGCAAAAAGCCAAGAGGATCCCGTTGAAGTGCCACCCTATGGGGTGGTGGTGTACGGCCAGAACAGGTAATCCCGACCGCAGCCGTAGCGCCAGGCCTCTCGCCGCCGTTTCCAGAAGTAGTCTTGTGGGTCCACTTCCAGGCGGTCGGCTAGCCTTTGCAAGAGCTCGTAGAGGCCAAGGGCGGCAAAGTGCCCCGCCCAGTCCAGCAGCTCCGGCAGCCCCAGCCGAGGCAGGAGCGCGGCCACCAGTGCCGGATCTCGCCTCATCACTCCCCACAGGGCCTGGGCCAAGCCGCCAAGCTGCACCACATCCTGCAAAAAGGGCTGCACCACCTGGGGTCCGGCGGCAACCATGGCTTCAAATACCCTGCTCAACAGGCGGTTAATGCTATGGGGATCCCAGTTTTCCTCTCCCAAAGGAGGGATCATTGCCTTCTGAAACAGCCAGGTTACCGCCAAATTGGGCTGGTAGGGCTGCAGCAGGGCCAGGGCCGCCCGATCCAACTGCCGCTGGGCTAGAGCCTCGTGGATTCCCTGTTGCAGACGATCCAGATGGCGCAACATTGCCCCAAAGCCGCCAAAGCTCAAAGGCGACTGGCTGCCGCTACTGTCTCCTACTGCTAGGAGGCGATCCCAGGGCAGTTGCAGGGGGCTGCGCCGGTAGGCGGGGAAAACGCCACACAGCTTGCGCACCCAGCGGATTTGCTCCAGCTCAACCCCCTGGTAGGCAGGCAGTAGCCGGCAGTAGTCCTGCCAGAGCCTCTCTAGACTCGGTCGGCGGGGATCCCGGTCGCAGTAGGTAAACAGATAGGTGGTGCGCCCATCGCGGGCGGGGAAGGCCTCCCAGAAGGGCTGGTAGCCGTTCTGGGCTGGGGTAAAGCTGTAGAACAGATCCCCCGTGGGTTGCTCCGGCAGCCCCTGGGCACAGGATCCCACCACCAGACAGACGCTGTCCGGCGGCTGCCCTTGGCGAGCCTCGGCCACGATGGGGGAGCGGTGCCCCATGGCATCCACCAGGAGCTGGGCGCTGAGCTGGCCGGTGGTGGTCTGGATGCGGATCCCGTCGGGGTGGATTGTGGCGCCAAGAAAGCCAGTTTGCTCCTGCAACTGCCCTCCCCAGTCTAGGAAGTGCTGCTTGAGGAACTCCAGCAAGCTGACTGGATCCACGCCCACATTGAGCACCCCTTCCACCCACCAGGTAGGGCCCTCCCCAAAGCCAATGCGCCCACTGGGGTAGTGGGTCACCTGGATTGCCTCCCACTCTGTCGGGGTGAGCAGCTCCAGTTCTAACAACACCTGCAGCTCCTGCCGCGAGGTGTTCCACTCCTGCTCCCGCCCCCGCAAGATGCCGCGCTCGATCAGGATCACCCGCCAGCCTCGCCGGGCCAAAGCCGCCCCCAAGAGAATCCCCAGGGTGCCGCCGGCAATCACCACATCGGCATCGGGGCTGCCCAGGCTCTCAGAACAGCAGTGAACCACCGCCGGGGGCAGCACCGTTGGTTTCTGCCGCAGAGATCCCCACCAGGCCTCCAAGGCAGGCAGAGTTTCAGGTGGGGAGACGAGTTCAGCCATGGCGGGAAGGACTAGGCTAGACCAAGCCGCGGCTGCGGAGGCGACGGTAGATCAAAGCCAGCGTATCCGCCTCGCCCACGTTGCCCGGAAACAGCACCACCGGCAAGCTGGGAAAGCGGGGATGGTCTGCTGGCGTGAGCACCATGGAGATCCCTGGGTAGATCTGCCCCAGCAGCCGCACCGCTGGCAGGTTGAGGCCAACGCTGAGGATGTTGTTGGAGGTAATGCCGCCCTTGCTGATGAGATAGCCGATCCCTTCCGGCAGCCCCTGCACAATGGCCATCAACAGGCGGGAAACTCTCTGCCCAAAGGCCAGCCGTGCCTCCGGGTTGGCGCCGTCAAACCCCACTTCTTCCCGGCTGGTGTAGACCACCGGCGTCAGGCCCTGCCCGTAGGCGCGGTGGACTTGCTCCAGGATTGCCGGCAGCAGCTCGGCTTCCTTCCCCGGCTCCAAGAGCCGCCTTACCTCCACCTCGATGCCCTGGATCCCTGGCTCCTGGAGCAGGCGGGCCAACTGCTGGCTGGTCTTTTGGACATGGGATCCCACGATCACCACCCCTGGCCGGTCAGAGCGGACAAACTGCCCCATCTCCTCTGGCGGAACCGGCTGCGGCGGCAACTGGGCCAAAGCCGTCAAGAGGCTGGCGGCGCTGCGAAACAAAAAGCGCTTCCCCTGCTCTATGGCCGCCCAGACATCCTGGGCAAAACGATCCAGATCTGCCTGGGTTTCTCCATCCACCACACAGCAGACATTCCCCCCTAGGCCTAAAAGCTGCTCCAGACAGCCAGCGCGAATCTGCTCTAGAGTCAATCGCACCACCTGCTCGGCCCGGATCCGCCCCTGGGTCTTTTCCTGCACATACTCGGGCAAATAGCTGTGGTGGTAGCCAAACACCGCATCGCGGGCAAACTCCGTCTCATGGACTGGCACCCAGCGGCCCTCCACCCGTAGATAATGGACACTGTTGCGGGTGATGCGTCCTCCTTCAAAAAAGGCTGGCACCAGGAAGTGGGCATCAAAAGGCCCCAGCTCCGCCGCCATCACATCCGTCTCCAAGGGATAGTGCCCGCGCAGCGTCGAGTCGGAGCGGCTGATAAAAAGGGCCCGCTCCCACCCCAGCTCTCCCATGGCCTGCTTCAGGGCCCGGCAGACCGACCGCGTCACCTCGGCAGCCTCCGCCGCTGGCAGGGATCGCGTGTTGGTGAGGATAAAGCGAATTGGCGAGCTATCCTGCAACCCCAACTTGAGCGTTTCCAGATCCCAGCGGGTCAGCAGCAGGCAGCTATGGACAGTCTGGGATCCGGTAGGGTCATCGTCCAAAACGACAATGGGGAGACGGCTCATCCCTGTCCTCCAGCGCGGAGAGTGGGAGCCAGTTTTCCACTGCTCAAGAAAAGTTTGCCATGATTAATAATGAAATTTACAGGCTCTGGAAGCTGCAAACGACAGCAGCTATTCCCAGGGAGAAAGCCATGGAGCAAGCTGAGCTGCAACTTCAGATCAAGCGGATTCAGCAGGATGTGCTGCGCATGGGGGCGCTGGCGGAAAAATCGCTAGTCTTGGCTCAGCAAGCTCTCTTTGAACAGAACCTAGCTGCCGCCGAACAGGCCATCGACCAAGACAAGCAAATCGACCGCTTCTATCGTCAAATCGAGAAAGACTGTATTGACCTCATCGCCTTGCGCTCGCCAGTGGCGCGGGATCTGCGCTGGATCAGCACCTTGATGCAGCTGGTTCGGGATCTGGAGCGAATTGGCGACTACGCCAAAGACTTGGCTGAGGTGGCTTTGCGCCTGGCTCTCTACCCCCCGCCGCCCCAGCTGGGGCGCATTCGCGTGATGATGCGGCGCTGCCAGAAAATGCTCAGCCATAGTCTTGCGGCCCTGACGGAATTGGATGCCGAGCTGGGCCGACAACTCAAGCGGGAGGACGACGCCGTTGATGAAGATTACACCAACCTTTACAATACGTTGGCGCAGCAGTCTGACGTCAAGGGATCCATCGAGCCTATCCTATTGATGTTGCTGGCTATTCGCTACCTGGAGCGGCTAGCTGACCACAGCACCAACATTGGCCAGCGGGTGGCGTTCATCGTCACGGGCCACCGCGACTAGCTTCAAGGCGTTGAGTTTGCAGGTTCTGCTCCTCTCTGCTTCCCTGCAATGGACTTCTCTCGGATTTTTCATCATTTTCTCTCCCAACCTGCCGAGCAATGGAGCGATAGAGAGACGCTGCTAGCCCTTGTGCCAACTTCTGACCCCGAAGCAGTGGCAATGCTGGACATTGCACTCGATGGACTAGTGCGGGCGGGGTTTCTTGAACGAGCGGGGGATCCGCCTCGCTACCGGCGTAAGCCGGATGAATCCTTGGTCGTGGGGCGGTTGCGCTGCTCCAACAAGGGCTTTTGCTTTGCCGTTCGGGATGAACCGGGGGCAGAGGATGTGTACATCCACGGCAGCAACCTCAATGGCGCTTGGAATGGCGACCAAGTGATAGCCCGGATTACCAAAGAAGGCAATCGCCGCCGCAGCCCTGAGGGAGAGGTGGTGGCTGTAGTGGAGCGGGCCAACCCTACGCTGGTGGGCCGTCTCAAGCAGACGGAGGAAGGCTTTCGGGTAGTGCCCCTGGACGACCGGCTGCTGTTCGAGCTCGTCTTGAGCGAGCCGGATCCCTTCTCCCCAGCGCCTGTTTCTGAGCTGGCTGAGGGTCGGCTGGCCTATGTAGAGGTGAAGCGCTACCCCCTTGGCAACCTGCCGCCGGTGGGCAGCATCCGCAAGATTTTGGGCCATGGTCCCGAGGCTTCTATCGACGTGGATCTGGTCTGCTGTAAGTACGACCTGCCCCAGGAGTTTCCCCCGGCGGTGTTGGAAGCGGCAGCAGCCTTGCCCAAAAAGCTAAGCCGCGCTGACCAAAAGGGCCGTCTGGATCTACGGGATTGGTTTTGCATCACCCTAGAACCGCTGGACTTGCAGCACCCCCACGGCCTCGAGCCCAATGTGGCCGTCTCCCTCCAGCGGCAAGAAGAAGGCCACTGGCTGCTAGGGGTGCACATTGCCGACGTGGCCCACTGGCTGGATCCGGATCACCCGCTGGAGCAGGAGGCGCAGCGGCGCACCGCCACGGTTTACCTGGATAGCGTGGTGCTGCCCCTTTTCCCGCCGGAAGTGCATAGCCGCCTGGCTCTCTTGCCGCAGCAGGAGCGCCTGGCCTATTCGCTGCTAATCACCCTTGACGCCGAGGGGGTGGTGCGGAACTTCGAGATCCACCCCAGCCTGGTGCGGTCACGGGCCCACCTCTCCTACGGCCAGGTGCAGGCGCTTTTGGCCACTGCTGCGGATCTTGGCCCCGAGGAGGAGGTGCCAGAATTGATGGCCCTGCTGCAAAACCTGCTTCGTCTTAGCCAAATCCTACGGGTCAAGCGCCACCAAGCTGGTGGGTTCGACCTGCCGCTTTTGGACTTGCTCACCCCCTACTCTGCCGACGAGAGCGGCTACGGGCCCCTGCTGATTAGCGATCGCCTTGGCGCCCACGCCCTGATGACCGAAATGCTTCTGCTGGCCAACCAAGTTCTGGGCCACCACCTGCGCCGGCTGGGGATCCCCTCTTTGGCCCGGGTGCAGAAGCCCCCCACCGCCGAGGCCCTGCAGAACTTCCTGCGCCTGGCCAACGCCATGAAGCTGGATCTGAACTTGCAGGAGCCGGAGACGGTAACGCTGGCCGATTGGCAGCGGATCTGTGCCCGCATCACTGCCCCCGATGTGTTGGCCGCAGGGACTAGCCCAGCCTTGGTGGCCCAGCTGTTGGCTACTCTGCCCCCCGTCGAGTATTGCCTGCAGCCTCTGCAGGATGGACATTTTGGCCTGGGTCTCAAAGAGCCCTATGCCTCTTTTACTGCCCCTTTGCGCCGCTATGCCGATTTGCTCAACTTGCGGGCTCTGGGTCTGGCTCTAAGCAAAGGGCGCAATCGGCGTAGCCCTCGCTCCAAAACCGTGGTGGATCTGCACAGCCCCAGCGGCTACGACCAACTTGATTGGCAGGTGCTGCCGCCAAAAGTGCAGGAGGAGTGGCAGGCCTTTCTCCAAGCGCAACTGCCCAAAATCCAGGCGGGGTATCAGCTCCACCAACAGGCAGAGCGGGAGCTGATGGGCTTGAAGCGGTGCGAGTTTATGCAAAAACACCTCGGGGAGACGTTCCCCGGCCTGATCGTCAGCGTCCAGAGCTACGGCTTTTTCGTGCTAGTAGACCCCATTTTGGCAGAAGGGCTGGTGCGGGTGAGCACCTTGAAAAACGATTGGTACGAATACCGCAAACAAGCCCTGGTGGGGCGAAAAACCCGGCGCCAGTTCCGCCTTGGGGACCGGGTGGAGGTGCAGGTCAAGAACGTGGATTACTACCGCCAACAGATTGACCTGGCGGTGATTGGCGAGGGACGGCCCTGCGAAGAGGAGGAATGAGGCGGGGATCCCTCCCCCGAGGGACGGTTGTTACGAACTCCAGCTTTGGCCCAATGGGCGATATCTGGATTGAGAGAACACCTTGCGAACTCCTATGCAGCCCACCAATCCCAACCAATTTACCGAGAAAGCCTGGAGCGCCCTGGTTCAATCCCAGGATGTAGCCCGACGCCACCAACAGCAGCAGTTGGAAACCGAGCACCTGCTTATCTCGCTTTTGGACCAAGAGGGCGGCCTTACCCCAATAATTCTGCAGCGGGCTGGCATTGAGCCAAGGCGGGTGCGGGATCGCGTCGAGGCTTTCATCAACCAGCAGCCAAAATTGGCGCGGGTGGATCAGCTCTACCTGGGCCGCGGCCTGGAGACCACCCTGGATCGGGCCGAGGAGTTTCGCAAAGAGTATGGCGATGATTTCATCTCGGTGGAGCACCTGCTCCTAGGAGCCCTAGACGACGAGCGGGTGGGCAAGCGGGTTCTAGCTCCCCTGGGTCTGACGGTCGAGCGCCTTAAACCCGTCATTCAGCAGGTGCGAGGCAAGCAGCGGGTTACCGACAAAAACCCGGAGGCCCGCTACGAAGCCCTGGAGCGCTATGGCCGCGACCTTACTAAAGCCGCTCGCGAAGGGAAGCTGGATCCGGTGATTGGGCGGGACGACGAGATCCGCCGCGTCATTCAGGTGCTCTCCCGCCGCACCAAAAACAACCCCGTCCTCATCGGCGAGCCGGGTGTGGGGAAAACCGCCATCGTCGAGGGCCTGGCCCAGCGCATCAACCGGGGAGACGTGCCGGAGTCGCTGAAAAACCGGCGGGTGATCGCCCTGGATATGGGATCCCTGATTGCCGGCGCCAAGTACCGCGGCGAGTTTGAAGACCGCCTCAAAGCCGTGCTCAAGGAGGTCACCGAATCGGAAGGGCAGATCATCCTCTTCATCGACGAGCTGCACACCGTGGTGGGGGCAGGGGCGGCCGAAGGGGCGATGGATGCTGGCAACCTGCTCAAGCCCATGCTGGCCCGCGGTGAATTGCGCTGCATTGGCGCCACCACCCTGGATGAGTACCGCAAGTACATTGAAAAAGACGCTGCCCTGGAGCGCCGCTTCCAGCCGGTGTATGTGGATCAGCCCTCCGTGGAAGACACCATCTCCATCCTGCGCGGCCTCAAGGAGCGCTACGAGCTGCACCACGGAGTGAAAATCAGCGATTCGGCCCTGGTGGCAGCGGCGGTTCTCTCCAACCGCTACATCTCCGAGCGCTTCCTGCCCGACAAGGCCATCGACCTGGTGGACGAAGCGGCGGCCAAGCTGAAGATGGAGATCACCTCCAAGCCCGTCGAATTGGATGAAATCGACCGGCGCATCATGCAACTGCAGATGGAGGAGCTCTCCCTCAAGAAAGAAGACGACCCCGCCTCCAAAGAGCGCCTGGGCAAAATTGAGCAGGAGCTAGCCAACTTGATGGAGCGGCAGCGGGAGCTGAGCGCCCGTTGGCAAATGGAAAAAGAGGCCATCGAGCGCCTGCAAAACCTCAAGGCCGAGCGGGACGCCGTCAAGCTGCAGATTGAGCAAGCCGAGCAGAAGTACGACCTCAATCGGGCTGCCGAGCTCAAATACGGCAAGCTGATGGAGCTGGAGCGCCAAATCCAAGAACAGGAGGCCTACCTGGCCAAGCTGCAGGCCAACGGCGAGCCCTTGCTGCGGGAACAGGTGACGCCCGAAGACATTGCCGAGATTGTTTCCCGCTGGACCGGGATCCCGGTCACTAGCCTAATGGAGTCGGAAAAGCAAAAGCTGCTGCGCCTAGAAGCCCATTTGCACCAGCGGGTGGTGGGCCAAGACGAGGCGGTAGCGGCAGTAGCGGCAGCCATCCGGCGGGCCCGAGCCGGCCTCAAGGATCCCAATCGGCCCATTGGCTCGTTCTTGTTCATGGGCCCCACTGGCGTCGGCAAAACCGAGCTAGCCCGCGCCTTGGCGGAGTTCCTCTTCGACAGCTCCGAGGCAATGGTGCGCCTCGACATGTCGGAGTATATGGAGAAACACTCGGTCTCCCGCCTTATCGGCGCTCCGCCGGGCTACGTGGGCTACGAAGAAGGCGGGCAGCTTTCCGAAGCGGTGCGGCGCCGCCCCTACTCGGTGGTGCTCTTTGACGAGGTGGAAAAAGCCCATCCCGATGTTTTCAACATCCTGCTGCAGGTACTTGACGATGGCCGCATCACCGACTCCCAGGGCAGGACGGTGGACTTCAAAAACACCATCATCATCATGACCAGTAACATCGGTAGCGAGCTCATCCTAGAAATCGGGGGCGACGAAAGCCGCTACGAGGAGATGAAAAGCCAGGTGCTGACTCTGTTGCGGCAGCACTTCCGGCCGGAGTTCCTCAACCGCGTGGACGAGATCATCATCTTCCACGCCCTCACCCGAGAGCAAATCCGCCAGATCGTCAGTCTGCAGATGCGGCGGGTGGAGCAGTTGCTGGCAGATCAGCAAATCGAGATCCTGCTCACCGAAGAAGCCAAGGACTACCTGGCAGAGATGGGCTACGACCCAGTGTTCGGGGCCCGTCCCCTGAAGCGGGTGATTCAGCGGGAGATCGAAAACCCCATCGCCACCAAGCTGCTGGAAAACGAGTTCCTGCCTGGCGACCGCATCTTGGTGGATGTGGCCAACGAGCGGCTGGTCTTCCGCAAGATTGGCTCTCAGCCCCGCCAGGAGCCGCCTGCGGCCGTAGCCGTCAGCTAGGCCTGTTACAAGCTGATCACTTGGTCAGGTGGGTTGTCTTTCAAGGCCGCGTAGAGGTCGGGGAAGCAGCCCACCTGCACGCCTTTGACCACGTTTTTGGGAACGCAGTAGCCCGGCTCCTTGCGTCCACGTCCCTGGGCGTCGCACCACTTGGGTTCCCCTTCCGCCAGGTTGCGCTCCAGGGCGCACATGTCGCACATCATCAGCAAAATGTTTTGCGCTTCGGCAATCTTGGCTAGGCGCTCGCCGATGGGATCCCCCTGCCGCAAGACAAAGCAGTTGTCGTCGAAAAAGAACATGCCCACCACTTCTGCGCCGTGGACTCCCGCCTCAAGCTGCGGCAGGATCATCTGGCCTAGCTTGTAGGTGCCGCCGCGGGGGGTAATGAATACGTAAGCAACTTTCACGGCTAATTTGCTCCAATCGTCACCAGTTATGATTATCACTGATTATCACTTAGGCAAGCCACTTGCGCCCACGGCGATGCAGAGAGGGCGGGTTCAAGCCCCTCACTCTAGCTTTTTTCTAGAGCTCTGCCTCCCAAAGCCTTACTGGCACCAGTTCCAGACCGACCAAGAGGTCGTGGAAGCCGTCTTGCCGCTTTCCCAAACCCGCTCACCCTCCGCTCGGGGAGCTGCCCATCGTCCACTCAAATCGCTTACGACCCTCGACTGGCGCAAGCAAGATTGTTCTCTCCCTCTACGTGCTCGCTAAGCCAAGGTGCTCGACAAGCCAAACTGGGCACGAGGGTTCCTGCGGATTTTAGCTAGACCAGATGGGGGCAAGGCTGGAAAGCAATTGCTGTCTGTCCCTAGGGGGCTTGCCAGGCCGCTGCAGGGCATAGGCCTAGCTCTTCTTGTAGTAATCAGGACCTTTGTTGACAAAGTCCAGGGTGTAGGCAGCTCGGTAGTTGATAGTTGGCTCAAAGACGCCTGCTACAGTCATGGTCTCAAAGAAGCTTTGCCAACGTTCGTGGGTCATGGCGCCAATGCCCTTTTCCAGGGCGTCGCCAGACAAAATGATGCCGTACTCCTTCAACTTCTCAAAGCTGTAGGCCAACTGCTCATCGGTCATCTCTGGGTTAGCCCGCTTGATGAGGCGATAGGCGGGGCGAGGATCCTCTAGAAAGCTGTACCAGCCCTTGATGGAGGCATCGACAAATCGCTGCACCAAGTCAGGTTTGGTTTTCACCAGTTGGCGCCGCGTCTCGATGGTGGTGGCATAGGGGTTGTAGCCGTAGTCGGCCAGGAGGAAAACGACTGGCTTAAACCCTCCCTGTTTTTCGATAGCAAAAGGCTCAGAAGTGAGATACCCCTGCTGGGCGGAGCTGGGATCGGCCAAGAAGGGGCCAGGGTTGAAGTTGTAGGGGCGGGTTTGGTCGTCAGTAAAGCCGTACTTGGCTTTCAGGAAGGGCCAGTAGGTGGTAAAGGCCCCCTTGGATACGAAAATGGGTCGGCCCTTGAGCTCCTCCAGGCGCTTGGTGCCGGGATGGGCCAGGAGAACCTGCGGGTCTTTTTGGAAAATAGCCGCCACGCAGATGAGCGGGATCCCTTCCCGCACAGCGTTGATGACTCCCGCGCTTCCCCCCATGGCAAAGTCAGCAGCTCCACCGGCCAAAATCTGGGTGATGTTGACCTGGGGGCTGCCCATCTTGATGGTGACGTCTAGCCCGTACTCGCGGTAAATGCCTGTGGCCACCGCCTGATAGAAGCCGCCATGCTCCGCTTGGGCATACCAGTTGGTAGCATAGGAAACTCGGTCGAGCTTGGATCTCTGCGCCACGATGAGGGTGGGGGAAGTTCGCCGCTGCGCTTGAGCACCTGCTGCGGCCAGCAAACTGCCTCCCAGCGCGGCAGCTCCTGCTTTGAGCAACTGACGACGGCTGAAAGTGCCACTATTGGACTTAGGGGATCCAGCCGAGGCCATAAGCAAATAAGCCCAGCCGAGGCCATAAGCAAATAAGCAACTCACTTCTGCAGAAGATGATGCAAGCATTCTACATCCCAGAGGAGACCCTGTGCGCCTGGCTATGGGAAGATCTCGGCCACGGCGATCTCACCAGTGAGCTGACCCTGCCCCCTGGCGTGGAGGGCGAGGCAGTGATCCTGGCAAAGGAGCCAGGGATCCTAGCGGGTCTAGAGATGGCCAAGCGGGTTTTCCGACTAGTGGATCCGCAGGTGCAGTTCGCCCCCAAGGTAGAGGAAGGGGCCTCTGTGGCTGCTGGCCAGGAGGTAGTCCAGCTCAAGGGATCCCTGCGGGGCATTCTGGCAGCAGAAAGGCTGGCGCTGAACCTTCTCCAAAGGCTTTCCGGCATTGCCACCCTCACCCGCACCTACGTAGAGGCGCTGCGGGGAACCTCAGCCCAGCTTTTGGACACCCGCAAGACCACCCCTGGCTTGCGCGCCCTGGAGAAATACGCCGTTCGAGTCGGGGGCGGCAAAAACCACCGCTTTGGCCTCTTCGACGGCATCTTGATCAAGGAAAACCACATCCGCGGCGCAGGCGGCATCTCGGCAGCCATCCAGCGGGCCAAAGCAGGTGCCCCCCACCACCTCAAGGTCGAGGTTGAGGTGCGCAACCTCCAAGAGCTGGAGGAGGCTTTGGCAGCAGGCGCCGATCTGATCCTCCTCGATAACTTCCCCTTGGAGCAGATCCGGGCTGCCGTTCAACGAGTGGGGGGGAAAGTTCCCCTAGAGGTCAGCGGCAACATGAACCTAGAGCGCGCCCGGCAAGCGGCTGAGGCAGGCGTGGATTACATCAGTGTGGGGGCCCTGACTCACTCAGCCAAGGCCTTGGATCTCTCCTTGCTGGTGGTGCGGCCTTGAGGTCTGAGCGGGGGCTGTTTCTAATGCTAGGCTAGGTAAATAGCCCAAGCCCGGCTGCTGGGCAACGCTTTGTCTAGGATTTTTTGGCAGGCAGCCCGGCAAGTCAGGATCTGTACCCGATGGCCGGCCTAGATAGGATGACAGAAGCAACCCTCGTGCAGGAAATAGCTCGGCTCAAGCGAGAAAGGCAGGCGGTTATCTTAGCCCACTCCTACCAACTCCCCGAGGTGCAAGAGGTGGCGGACTTTGTGGGAGACTCGCTGGGCCTGGCCCGTGAGGCGCAGAAAACGAACGCCCAGGTCATCGTCTTTGCGGGCGTCCACTTCATGGCCGAAACAGCAGCCATCCTCAACCCGGAAAAGACGGTGCTGCTGCCGGATCTGGAGGCTGGCTGCTCCCTAGCTGACAGCATCCGCCCGGAGGATGTGCAGCGCTGGAAAGAGGCCAACCCAGAAGGCCTGGTGGTTGCCTACGTCAACACCGCTGCCGAGATCAAGGCCCTAGCCGATGTCTGCGTAACCAGCGCCAACGCCGTTCAAGTGGTGGCTAGCCTGCCGCCAGATCGCCCTATCTTTTTTGTGCCGGATATGTTCCTGGGGGCCTATGTAGCCCAGGCAACGGGGAGGGAGCTGGATCTATTCCCCGGCGAGTGCCACGTCCATGTCGGCATCCGTGAGGAGCACCTCAAGGCAATGGCAGAGAGGCACCCAGAGGCGGAGTTCCTCATCCACCCCGAGTGCAGTTGCGGCTCCAGTTGTCTATTTCTCAAGCCGGACGCCAAGCTCCTTTCTACCGAGGGGATGGTGCGTTATGCCAAAACTTCGGCCAGCCGCGAGTTTGTGGTCGCCACCGAAGTGGGCATTCTCCACCGGCTGCAAAAAGAGGCCCCCAACAAGAGGTTTATCCCTGTCAAAGCAGACGCCGTCTGCGAGTACATGAAAAAAATTACCCTGGAAAAGGTCTACCGCTCCCTGCTGGAGATGCGCCACGTGATCCAGGTGCCAGAGGCGGTGGCCGAAAAAGCCCGCAAGTCCCTCCTGGCCATGCTGTCGGTGCCGGCGGGAGCCTAGAAGGGGGGCGCCCCGGTCGAGGGGCGGTTTTGTCCAGTGGTGTCCACGGCTTTCCCGGCGGAAACAGACCTCCTGATCCTGGGAGCAGGGGTGGCAGGGGTCTATGCAGCCCTGTGGGCGGAAGCGGAGGGGGCCAGAGCCCTGGTGGTGAGCAAGGATCCCCTCCCCTCGGGATCCACTCCTTGGGCGCAGGGGGGGGTGGCTTTTCCGCTGGATGCGGCGGATGTGGAGGCCCACCTCCAGGACACCCTGCAGGCAGGCCGGGGCCTGGTGGAGACCGAAGTGGCCCGCTCCATTCTGTGGGAAGCGCCCTTTCACCTAGAGAAGCTTTTGTCCTGGGGGCTCCCCTTCCACCCTGAGCCAGTGCGGGAAGGGGGCCATTCGCGGGCGCGGGTACGCCATCTGGGAGGGGATCGGAGTGGGCTATGGCTTCTCAGAGGCCTGCTGGCTCGCCTGAGCAAGCCGCCTTTGGAGGGCTACACAGCCCTCAGCCTTTTGATGGCAGGGGAGAGAGTGGGGGGAGCCCTGCTCCTTGGTCCAGAGGGCTTCCTTCAGGTGAGGGCGGGGGCGGTTCTCCTGGCTACAGGCGGGTTTGGCAGCCTCTTCCCCCTCTCCACAGCTCCGCCGGGAGCTACTGGCGATGGCATGGCCCTGGCCTGGCGAGCAGGGGCCATTCTCAGGGATCTCGAGTTTGTGCAGTTTCACCCCACCGTTTTGCCCAACGGAGCCCTGGTCAGTGAAGCCGCCCGAGGGGCAGGGGCCGTGCTGCTCAACGCCTGGAGGGAGCGCTTTATGCCTCGCTATGCGGAGCTGGGGGATCTAGCGCCGCGGGATGTGGTGGCCCAGGCAGTGTTCTGGGAGCAGCAGCGGACGGGGGGAGTTTACCTGGACCTCCAAGCTGTGCCCCATCTGGAAGAGCGCTTTCCTACCGTTGTTGCCTCTGCCCGCGCTTTGGGGCTGGATCCCAGAAGGGAGCCCCTGCCGGTTGCTCCCGCTGCCCACTACGTCATGGGCGGCGTGCGAACGGATGCTTTTGGCTGCACGGGCCTGCCGGGCCTCTACGCGGCGGGGGAAGTGGCTTCTACGGGCCTGCACGGGGCAAACCGTTTGGCTTCCAACAGCCTCTTGGAGGGGCTGGTCATGGGCAAGCGGGCTGCCCTAGTCGCCCTACGGGACCTCCAGGATCCACCGCGGCAGGTGCAGGCTCTACCAGTGCTGACGGCGCCGCCCTCTCTGCTTCCCAAGCTCAGGCAGCAGGTGGGAGAAGCCCTGGGCGTGGTGCGGGAGGGAGAGCAGTTGCGGACTTTTCTGGCTTTTGCAGAGGCCCTACCCCTGGAGGAGAAGCCCTGGGCCAGCCGGGAAGAGGTCGAGGCCGGGAGTTTGCTGCTGCTTGCCCGCCTGGTGGCGCAAGGGGCTCTGTTGCGAGAGGAAAGCCGCGGAGCCCACTTCCGCAAGGATTTCCCCCAAGAAGGAGATCCTTTCCATACGGAAGTGCGGGGCTTTACGGTTAAGCAGACACCCCTGGGTCTAGGTGGGGCTTCCCTCTAGGCGGTCCAGGCGTGGTGGAAAACCCCGGGCCTGTCGATGCGCTCAAAGGTGTGGGCGCCGAAGAAATCCCGCTGGGCCTGGGTGAGGTTTTGGGGCAGCTCGGCAGTGCGGTAGCTGTCGTAGTAGGCCAGGGAGGCGCTGATGGCCGGGATCGGGATCCCCAAAGCTGCTGCGGTGGCCACCACCCGCCGCCAGGCTCCCTGCCGTTCCTGGATGGCCTGCTTGAACTCCTCATCCAGAAGCAGGTTGACCAGCTCCGGATCCCGCTGGTAGGCTGCCTGGATTTTGCCCAGGAGGCGGGCGCGGATGATGCAGCCCCCCTTCCAGATGCGAGGGATCTCGCTCAAGGTGTAGATGTAGCCGTGGGCAACAGTGGCTTGCCGCAGCAGCGCCATCCCCTGGGCATAGGAGCAGATCTTGGAACAATAGAGAGCGGCGCGCAGATCCTGAAGGAAGCGCTCGGGATCCCCTTCAAAGGTGGTTCCTGGCCCTTGCAACTGCTGGGAGGCAGACACCCGCTCTTCCTTCATCGACGAGAGAATGCGGGCCTGCACTGCCGCCTCGATGGTGGGCACTGGCACCCCCAAATCCAGGGCGTCCTTGACCGTCCACAGGCCCGTGCCCTTCTGGCCTGCCTTGTCCAAAATTAGGTCCACCAGCGGCCTGCCCGTCTCCGCATCCAGCGTCCCCAAGATCTTGGCGGTAATCTCAATCAGAAACGACTCCAGCTCCGTCTCGTTCCAGGCTTGGAAGATCTCCTGCATCTGGGGTGCCGAAAGCTTTAGCCCCCTGCGCATGAGGTCGTAGACCTCGGCAATGAGTTGCATGTCGCCGTACTCGATGCCGTTGTGCACCATCTTCACGTAGTGCCCGCCCCCTTTGGGCCCCAGGTAGGTGACACAGGGCCCGTCTGGCCCTTGGGCGGCAATTTTGGTGAGGATGGGCTCCAGTAAGTGGTAGGCTTCCAGACTGCCGCCAGGCATGAGGCTAGGGCCGTTGAGGGCGCCTTCTTCCCCGCCGCTCACCCCCATGCCGACAAAGTGGATCCCGGTAGGCTCCAGGGCCGCGGCGCGCCGGTCGGTGTCGCTGTAGAGAGAGTTGCCCCCATCGATGAGGATGTCGCCCGGCTCCAGCAGCGGTTTGAGCTCGTCGATGAGAGCATCCACCGCTGGGCCTGCCTTGACCATGATCAAGATTCTGCGGGGCCGCTCCATTTGTTGCACCAACTCCGGCAGGCTGTAGGCGGGGGTAATCTGTTTGCCCTGGGCTCGCCCTTGGATGAACTGCTCGGTTTTGGAGCGGGTGCGGTTATAGACGACAACTGGAAAGCCGTTGCGTTCGACGTTGAGGGCCAGGTTTTCCCCCATCACTCCCAGGCCAATCACCGCAAAGCTGGGCTTGCTCATGGTTGGGGCACCATCAACACCTCACCCAATCTAGAGGTCGATCCGAGCGGCCGGTTCTAGGGATCCTGTTTTCTTCACCTTTGCCAGCTTTCAAGGACAGCCGAGACTTGCGCGGGTGGAAACTCCGGTTACGGGATGGGATCCCTCTGCCCGCTGGCACAACTGGCGCAGGGCCGCCCGATCCACATAGGCCTCGCTGAAGTCGGCGCCGGCAATCTGGGCCCCTTCCCAAACGGCCCGCGCGGCGATCGCTCCCCTGAGGTTGGCTCCTCGGAGGTCGGCACCCGCTAGGTTGGCCAGATCCAGCAGGCTGTTGCTCAGATCCGCCCCAGCCAGGTTGGCCCCCGCCAGATTGGCCTTGGTGAAGACCACGCCGGTGAGGTTAGCCCCGTGCAGGTCGGCACCCTGCAGGTTGGCGCTGACAAAGCTGCTGCCTCGCCAATCCTGACGCGACAGATCCTGCCCTCGCAGATCGGCGTTGTTGAAGTTGAGGCGAGTCTGGCCGTTCGCCGCCGATCCCCACAGGCCCCACAGCAGCAGCGTTGCCCCCAGCAGGATCCCTAGAAGGATGCAAAGTGTTGACGGCATCTGGGATCCCCCCTTTAGTACCTCAGGACGCTTCAAAGGGCTCAACTCCTTCCGCAAGTTCTTATCAGAAAATCTAGGTCTAAAACCCTGCCCTCTAGGGCAGCTTTTCTTGGTTTTGGATGTAGGCCACTAAGAGTTGCAGAGGAGCACCCCCAACACTAGAAGCCAAGTAGCTGGGACTCCACAAGGCATTCTTGCCGCAAGGTTTAGGTAGTTTAGCTTGCCCGTACTTGCGACTCGAAACTCCCTTAAGCACATTCACCATTTGAGAGATAGACCACTTGGGCGGGTAGGCAATTAGAAGGCGGACGTGGTCTGCCTCGCCGTTAAACTCCAAGACCTCAAAGTCCATCTTTCGGGCAACACTCTTAAACGCCTCCGCAATCAAGTTCAAACTCTCTTGAGTGAATATCTTTCGCCTGGATTTGTGACAAACACCAAATGGGCCTGCAGGCTAGAAACACTGTTGCGGTCTCTCCTTAATTTCATGTGCTATCTTGGAAATGCCAACTTGACTCTAGCCCATGAAAGCTCGATACAGGTATAGGTTCTACCCCACAGACCAACAGCGGCAGAAGCTTGCCAAGTTGTTTGGCTGTGTCAGGTACGTCTGGAATGAAGCCTTAGCCCACTGCCAAGCCGTTGGGAAGTATCCAGGGTACAACGCTTTGGCCAAGCGCCTAACCGAGCTCAAGCAATCGATTCCGTGGTTGGGCGAAGTTTCAAGTGTTGCTTTACAGCAATCTCTCAGACATTTGGACAAAGCTTACCAGCGTTTCTTTGCCCAGGAAGGAGGTGCGCCGCAGCTCAAAAAGAAAGCAGCCAAGCAGTCAGCAACGCTAACTAGGGGAGCTTTTTCTATCAACGGTAAGCGGGTTTACTTGGCCAAGGTGGGAGCCATTAAGCCTATTTGGAGCCGACCTTTGCCGAGTACCCCTAGTTCCGTCACTGTAATTAAAGACACTGCCGAGCGTTACTTTGTCAGCTTTGTGGTGGAGACGGAACCTGTTAGCATCCCTGCTCGCTCACCCAGTATTGGAGTGGATTTGGGGATTAAGACCTTCGCCGCCACAAGCGATGGGGCCAAGTTCCCCAGTCCCAACTATAGGCCTCTGTACAACCGTATTGCCCAGCTGCAAAAGCAGCTTGCCAGGCGGGTGAAGGGATCCCATCGGTGGGAGCGAACCCGGCTGAGGATTGCCAAGCTGCACAACCGCATTGCCGACATGCGGCTCGACTTCCTGCACAAGTTGTCAACCCAGCTCACGGTCGAAAACCAAGTCGTGTGCTTGGAAGACCTCAACGTTAGCGGGATGTTGAAAAACCGTCGGTTGTCCAAGGCGATTAGTCAGCAGGGGTGGCATACCTTTCGGGCTCTCTGTGAGGGCAAAGGTGAGAAGTACCAGAGGGAAGTGCGCCTAATCGACCGGTGGGAGGCTACAAGCCAGTACTGTTCGGCTTGTGGCTGGCACTGGGGCAAGTTGGATTTGGCTACCCGTGTGGTGGTCTGCGACGGTTGCGGGGCAGTGCATGACAGGGACGTCAACGCTGCCAACAACCTAAAGCAAGTCGGGATGGGGCATCGCCCGACTCTAAAACGGACGTGGAGACTGCGTAAGACTGGCTAGCCAGCAGCAGTTTGTGAAGCGTCAAGAATCTCTCGCCTTTAGGCGAGGGGAGTATGTCAAGTCAACATGCTTTGGTATGAAAGTAGCTTACTTTGACTGCGCAGCAGGCATTGCCGGCGACATGTGCCTGGGGGCGCTGCTGGATTGCGGGGTGCCCCTGGAGTATCTCAACCAGCAGCTCCAGGCCTTGGGCATCGGGGGGGAATACAACCTGCAGGTGAGTCGCGTGCAGCGCTGTGGGCAGCCTGCCCTGCAGGCGGTGGTGGAGGTGCTGGACGGATCCCTGCCCCCTCGCTCCTGGTTGGAGATCCAGGCTTTGATTGCCAGATCCCGCTTGGCTCCTGCGGTCAAGGTCCGCAGCCTCAAGGTTTTCGAGAAGCTGGCCCAGGCGGAGGCAAAAGTTCATCAGGTTCCTCTGGAAAAAGTGCATTTCCACGAGGTGGGGGCTGTCGATGCCCTGGTGGATATCGTCGGCACCTGTGTTGGCCTCGACTGGCTGCAGGTGGAGCAGGTGATCTCTTCTCCTCACCCCATTGGCGGCGGTTGGGTCAGCACCGAACATGGCCAGCTAGCGGTGCCCGTGCCGGCGGTGATTGAGCTGTGGGAAATGGGGCGTGTGCCAGTGTTCAGCAACGGCGTGGAAGCCGAGCTGGTTACCCCCACCGGGGCAGCCTTGGCAGTGGCGCTGGCAGAAGAGTTTGGGCCTTGTCCACCGCTGCGGCTGGAAAAAGTGGGGCGGGGGGCTGGCAGCCGTGAGCTGCCCATTCCCAACATCTTTCGCCTTTGGATTGGTCAATCGCAGGGGCATGAGCCGACCGAGATTGTCTCGGTCTTACAAACCCAGATTGACGATCTCAACCCTCAAGTGATTGCCTACACCTGTGAGCAGTTGCTGGCCCTCGGTGCCTGGGACGTGTTTACCCAGCCCATCACCATGAAGCAGGGACGACCAGGGGTATTACTGACGGTAATCTGCCCGCCGGATCGCGTGCCGGAGTTCCAGGATCTCCTCTTCCGGGAAACCACCACCCTGGGCATTCGCCACTCTCTGCAGCAGCGCACCGTCCTGGAGCGGCGGATCGAGCGGGTGGAAACTCCCTACGGCCTGGTGGACGTCAAGGTGGCCTGCCACCACGGCCGCATCGTCAACGCCCAGCCGGAGTTTCGCGACTGTGTGGCCCGCGCCCAAGAGTTCCGCGTGCCGGTGCAGACGGTGTGGCTAGCGGCTCACGCGGCATGGCAAAAGCGGCTGCAAGGGGATCCCGCCTAGCCAGTCGGACTTGCCAGCTAGAGAAGTTGCTCCTGCTGAACAGAGATGGGGATCCCTGGCCTGCTAGCCTGGAAGATGTTGTAAGGCTCCCACGCTCTTGCCGACGGCTGCCAACATGGACTCCCAAACCTATCAGTTTAACTTCGACCGCAAACTTTGGGACCGCTTTATCACCGTAGCTCAGCCATATTTTTACCCGAGGGTGCGCTATGGAGGCTGGATTTTCTTTGGCCTGCTAGCAGCATCCATGGTGTTTGTGGTTGCCCTCATGTTCTTTGTCGAGATTGGGGTAACCCTGGTTGGAAAGGCCCTTTTTCCAGAGTTCTTCCGAACCCTAGCAGCAGGCTTGGTCGAGCAAACAGAGAGAAACCTAGCCTCGCCAGTGCTATGGGTGGCAGCAGCCAGCTTGGCCCTAAGCAGCCTGGCGTTTGGGGTGGTATGGAGGCAGATCCATCGGCGCTGGTTGCAATGGGTGCTCCTTACCTTTTTGCTGTTTCTGTCCCTAACAGTAAACCGGCTAAATGTAATGATTAGCTTTATCTTTCGTTTTATCGACACTGCCCTGCAGCAAAAGGAAGAGAGCACCTTCTGGCAATTTTTGATCATCTACGGGGTGTTGATTATCTCAGCCATTCCCATCTTGGTGATCTACCGCTATACGCGGCTAAAGCTGGGCCTGTTTTGGCGGGAATGGCTAACCGACTACTTCCTGGATCGCTACTTTGACCGGCGGGCCTACTACGAGCTGGATTCCAACGCTGCCAACACCGAAATCGATAACCCTGACCAGCGCATTTCAGAAGACGTTCGCTCCTTTACTGGCACCACCCTTTCTTTTTTGTTGGATATTCTCGACTCAATCCTCACTCTCTACGCCTTCACCGGCATTCTCTACAGCATTTCCCGCGTGCTGGCGATAGGATTGGTTATCTACGCTACCATTGGCACTGGCATTGCCGTTTTGGCCGGTCGCAGGCTGATTAAAATTAACTTCGATCAACTGCGCTACGAGGCCGACTTTCGCTACAGCCTAGTACACGTGCGAGACAACGCCGAGTCCATTGCCTTTTACCAGGGCGAAAACCTAGAGCTAAGACAGATCCTGAATCGCTTCGCTGCTGCCTTGCGCAACTTTGACTTGTTGATCATTTGGCAAGCAATTATCGATATCTTTCAGTACGCCTATAACTACTTTACCCGCATCGTTCCCTATGTGATTGTGGCCCCTCTTTACTTTAGCGGCGTGCGGGATTTTGGCACCATCACCCAGGCCACCATTGCCTTTAGCCAGGTGCTGAGCGCCCTTTCGATTGTGGCCAACCAGATCCAGAGCATTTCCAGCTTTGCCGCCGGGATCAACCGCCTGGGATCCTTCTACGAAGCTTTGGAGGATCCGGCTCTGCGCCAGCTGCGTCCTCGAGAAAGCGCCATCCAAACCCGCATTGCCCCCCACCTGGCGCTGCAGCATCTAACCTTGCTCACCCCCAACTCGGAACGAACCTTGGTTCGGGACCTGTCCCTAAGTCTAGAGGCAGGCCAACGGCTGTTGATTGTGGGGGTCAGCGGCAGCGGCAAAAGCTCCCTGCTGCGAGCCATTGCTGGCCTGTGGAGCAACGGCCAGGGATCCATCGCCCGTCCCGACACCAGCGAAATGCTCTTCCTGCCCCAGAAGCCCTACATGCTCCTGGGATCCCTGCGGGATCAACTCCTCTATCCAGGCCGTCGCCGGGATCTGACCGACGAGGAGCTCCTGCAGATCTTGGCCCAAGTTAACCTCGCTGATTTGCCGGAGCGGGTGGGCGGCTTCGACGTGGAGAAAGATTGGGCCAGCACTCTCTCTTTGGGCGAACAGCAGCGCCTGGCCTTTGCCCGCATCTTAATTACACGGCCCCGCTACGCCATTTTGGACGAGGCCACCAGCGCCCTGGATGTGGCCAACGAAAAACTGCTCTACCTGCAACTGCAACGCCTCAACACCACCTACGTCAGTGTCGGCCACCGCCCCACCCTCCTGGCCTACCACGACCTTGTCTTGGAGCTGCAGGGCAACTCTGCCTGGAAACTCTGGTCGGCGGCAGACTACAGCGCCCGCTTGGGGCTGGCCGGCTAGAGCTTTGGGGCCGGCTGCAAGCGCTACAGCAGGCTGTAAAGAAGCCAACTGGACGTTGCTGGCAAGAGGTGATACCCTGTTTCACAGGTATTCCGACCGGATTACTGGGGAATTAGATGACCTCCTCTGCCACCTCCGAAGCCAGGCGCTCCAAAGTAGAGCACATCAAGGCTGAAAGCAACTTTCTGCGGGATCCCTTGCAGCAGGAGTTGGCCCAAGACACCACCCACTTCAGCGAAGCGGCGGTGCAGGTGCTCAAGTTCCACGGTGTCTACCAGCAGGACGACCGGGATCTGCGGCAGCAGCGAAAGCAGGAGGGACTGGAGCGGGCCTACCAGATGATGCTGCGCACCCGCATTCCGGGGGGGCATGTGCCGCCACAGCTCTATTTGACCCTGGATCGGCTGGCCGATGAGTACGGCAACGGCACCTTGCGCGCCACCACCCGACAAACCTTGCAATTACACGGGATCCTGAAGAAAAATCTCAAGGCCACAGTGGCCAGCATCATTCGGCAGATGGGATCCACCCTGGCTGCCTGTGGAGATGTCAACCGCAACATCACGGCGCCGGCTGCCCCCTACAAGAACCGGCCTGCCTACCGCTATGCCCAGGAGTATGCGCGCAAACTGGCAGATCTCCTGGCGCCGAAGACCTCTGCCTACTATGAGATCTGGGTAGATGGGGAGCCAGTTCCCATCCCGCCGGTGGATCCGGAAGTCCGGGAAGCCGAGCAGTTTGTCGGCAATGGGGTAAGGCTGGAAGGGCCGGAGCCTCTGTATGGCCCAGTCTACTTGCCCCGCAAGTTCAAGACCGCCATCACCGTGGCTGGAGAGAACACGGTCGATATCTACGCCCAGGATCTGGGCCTAATTGTGCTCACCGACCGCAAGGGCAACCTCAAGGGCTTCAACATCGTGGTGGGCGGAGGGATGGGGCGCACCCATGGCAAGGAAGAGACGGAGCCCCTTTTGGCCCAGAAACTCTGCTTTGCCCCGCCGGAGACGGTGTATCGGGTTTGCCAGGCGGTCTTGGCCGTGCAGCGGGATCACGGCAACCGCTACGACCGCAAGCAGGCGCGGCTGAAGTATCTTGTGCGCGACTGGGGGATCCACAAGTTTCGCCGCGTGGTCGAGCAGTACCTGGGGGAGAAGCTATTGCCCTTCCGGCGCATGCCTAAGTTTGTCCCCAACAGCGACGACTACCTAGGCTGGCACGAGCAGGGGGATGGCCGTTGGTTTTTGGGCATCTCTATTGAAAATGGCCGCATCCAAGATACGCCAGAGCGGCAGCTCAAAACAGCCCTGCGCAAGATTGTGGAGGAATTTGCTCTCCACCTGCGGCTTACCCCCACGCAGGACGTGATCCTCATCGACATCGAGGAGCACCAGCGAGAGGCCATTAACCAGATCCTCAAGTCCCACGGAGTCCCCTCCAAGGAGGAGATCCCAGAGCTGGTGAGGCTTTCCATGGCCTGTCCGGCGCTCCCCACCTGTGGCCTAGCCATCACCGAGTCGGAGCGGGCCCTGCCCAGCTTGATTCGCCAGTTGGATCAGGTGGTGCAGGAGCTGGGGCTACAGGACTCGCCCTTTTTGGTGCGCATGACCGGCTGCCCCAACGGCTGTGCCCGCCCCTACTTGGCGGAGCTGGGATTGGTGGGATCCGCCCCCGATGGCTACTACCAAATCTGGCTGGGGGCTAGCCCGCGAGGGGATCGCTTGGCCCAGCCGTTTCAGGATCGGGTGCATGTTAGCCAAATTGTGCCCCTGATGCGGATTCTCCTGCAGATCTACAAGCAGGAGCGCCAGCCCCAAGAGCGCTTTGGCGACTACTGCCACCGGGTGGGGATCCCCTACCTGCAGGCCCAGGTGCAGCAGCTCCAGCAGGTTCAAAGTTAGGGGAGCTGCCTTTCATGGAGGGCAAAGTGAGTCCCTAGTTAACCAAGAGGCTGCTGGGCTTCCAGAGGAGCGAATGATAGAGTACAGAGAGATTCTGTGCGACCCCTTTCATGCCTCAGTCCAAACCTGACAAATCGCCCCTCCGCAAATTCCTAGAAGCCCTGGTGGCGGTGGTCGGCCTAGCGATGTTCCTGGGCTTCTCCTTTGGTCCTATCCTCCAGGCACTAGGGCCTTCGGACTCGCAGGACACCGCTAGCTTGGTTACCGAACAACTGCGGGCCCAGGCGGATGGCTATCGCGCCGTGCTGGAACGGGAGCCGGACAACCCCATTGCCCTGCGGGGACTGGTCGACACGCAACTGCAGCTTAACGAGCCGCAAGGGGCAATCGAGCCGCTGAAGAAGCTGGTGGAACTGGAGCCGGAAAATCGGCAACTGCGAGCCTTTTTGGCTCAAATTCAGCGGGATACAGGAGATCTGGAAGGGGCGCTGGAGCAACTTCAAGTTCTCTACAAAAAGGATCCCAAAGATAGCCAAGTCCTCCAGGAGCTGGCTGAGGTTCAACTAGCTTTGGGCCGCACTTCTGAAGCTGTTGGCCTGCTGGAGAACTATCTGAAGGAAGTCCCGGAAGATAGCGACGTCCGCCTGCGCTTGGCCTTTGTCTATGCCCGCAACAATCAGACCGAAAAAGCCATAGCTCTTTACGACCAGTTAATTGCGGAGGATCCCAGTGCCTATGCCCCGCTCCTGGGCAAAGCGATGGCCCTTAGCTCCGCCACTGACGACAACCTACGGGCAAAAGCCCCTGAGCTATTTGAGCAAGCAGCCCGCCTGGCCCCGCCCAAGGTGCGGGAGGAAATCCGGCAACAGGCCAAGCTCTATGCCCAAAGAAACCAGCCTTAGGCTGTAGAGAGTCAGGGGACTGCTGCCTGAGGATGTAGGTAGCAGAACTTGCAACTAGCCGTCCCCCTCAGGCGTCAGAGAGATCCTTGAGGGCCGCTTCCACCGAGGGATAAGTCTTGAAAAGAGAGTCCAGACGGGTAACCTTGAGAACTGTCTTGGCTTTCTCTCCTAAACCGCAGAGCTTGAGATGACAGTCGGCGGCGGCGCAGGCGCGTCTTGCCCACACCAAAGCCGAAACTCCCCCGCTGTCGATCTGCGTAACCTGGCTCAGATCCAGCAAGAGGTGCTTGGGTTTCTTGGCGAGAATCTGACTCAGCTCTTTCTGCACCAAAGCAGGCTCCAGCTGTCCTGCAGGAGGCTTGACGAGGGCGACAAGGGATCCCCCGGGGCTGAGCTGAGTGGAAACATCCACAAAGGGCTAAGAAAGAAAAAGCCGAGGGCAAGGGTCACCTTGATTCTGAACCAGAGCCACCGGCTTGGGCCTTGCTGGGCAACTTTTATTTGGAGGTAGGAAGGTAGCCCTAATGGATACGCACGCGATCCCGATGGAGGATGCGGCTGCCTTGGGTTTGTTGGCCCTACAGCTGCCGATGGCGGCGGTGTTGCTGGCCCGGCTGCTGCCCTCTCTGTGGCGTCCTTCTCCTCTCCCTCCTGGTCAACCGGGGATCCCTTTTCCGCCGGGCTTGGTCAGCGTCTTGCTGCCTACCCTCAACGAAGCCGAGCGCCTGGATCCCTGCCTGGAAGGGCTGCACCGCCAGGGAGCGGTCGTGCGCGAGGTACTGGTGGTGGATAGCCGCTCCCAGGATGGCACCCGCGAAAAAGTGCTGCAGATGGCCAAGCGGGATCCCCGCTTTCGCCTCTTGACCGACGATCCCCTGCCCAGCGGCTGGGTGGGTCGTCCCTGGGCGTTGCACTACGGATTTCTCCATGCGGATCCCGCTTCTGAGTGGATCTTGGGCATTGATGCCGATACCCGCCCCCAGCCGGGCTTGGTGGAGCGCTTGCTGGAAACTGCCCAGGCCAAAGGGCTGGATCTCCTCACCCTGGCGCCGCAGTTTATCCTGCAGCACTGGGGGGAAGGCTGGCTCCAACCAGCTCTTTTGGCAACCCTAATTTACCGCTATGGAGCGCCAGGGGACACTGCTACTACCCTGCCAGAGCGGACGATGGCCAATGGGCAGTGCATGTTGGTGCGCCGCTCGGTGCTAGAAGCCATGAACGGCTACACGCTGGCGCGGGCCTCCTTCTGCGACGATGTCACCCTGGTGCGGCAGATTGCGGCAGCCGGCTTTAAGGTAGCTTTCTGCAACGGTCGGCACCTGCTCAAGGTGCGCATGTACACTTCTTTGGCCGAAACTTGGCGGGAGTGGGGCCGATCCCTGGACTTGAAAGATGCCACTCCTGCAGCCCAACTGTGGGGGGATATCGCCCTACTGGTGCTTACCCAAGGGATCCCAGTCTTAGCGGTTGGGGGTCTGGGGCTCAAGGCCGGGCTGGGGTTCCCCTTTTCCCTAACGGAGCAGGTGCTGCTGGGTCTTAACCTGGGCCTAGTTGCCTTGCGACTGGGAGTCCTTGTGGGCATTCGCGGCTCCTACCAAGATCCCCCCTGGACGTTTTGGGCTTCGCCGCTGGCGGATCCCTTGGCCGTCCTGCGAGTGATCCTGTCGGCCCTCAGCCGGCCCCGCTCTTGGCGCGGGCGCACCTACTCGTCATCAGCCGAGCGTAGGAGGAGTGGGGGTTAATCTAAGTGTTCGCCACCCTCGGTTTCGGGGATAGCTGGGAGATCCTGTAGCTGCAGCAAATCTCTCCTTCAGGCAGCAGCCGCTTGTGGGACACGTAGCTGGCGCAGGCTTCACGTTACCCCGCCTGTCAATGGCTAAGGTATGCTGGTGGGCAGGGAGCCGATTTCCCGCCTCTTCTGGAGAGAATATGCCCGAGCCGGAATCCTCCTCTGCCCACATTCTGGTGATCGAAGATGAGGCCAAGTTGGCCCGTTTTCTGGAAACTGGGCTGACCTATGAAGGGTACCGAGTCAGTGTGGTCGGCGATGGCACGGCGGGGCTGGCGGCAGCCCGCACCCAAAACCCCGACCTGGTGCTCTTGGACTGGATGTTGCCCGAGATCTCGGGGTTGGAGGTTTGTCGCCAGTTGCGCTTGACGGGCAACCGCGTGCCGGTGGTGCTAATGACGGCTAGCGATGAGGTGGCAGCTCGGGCGGCAGGGCTGGAGGCCGGGGCGGATGATTATGTCGTGAAACCCTTTAGCCTTCAGGAGTTACTGGCGCGGATACGGATCTATTTGCAGCACCCCAAGGGATCCCCCCATGGCCAGTTGGTGTTCATGGATCTAACGCTGGATCCCGTGACGCGGGAGGTGAGGCGGGGAGAGCGCCAGGTGGAGCTGACCGCTAAAGAATACGAGCTGTTGCGCTACCTCATGGAACATCCCCGCCAGGTGCTCACCCGCCAGCAGATTCTGGAGCATGTGTGGGGGCACGACTTTGCAGGCGACTCTAACATCATCGAGGTTTACATTCGCTACTTGCGTCTTAAGATCGAAGCTCCAGGAGAGAAGCGCCTCATCCAGACGGTGCGCGGGGTAGGCTACGTGTTGCGAGACTAGGAGCGCAACCGGAAAATTCGTCCTACTGGCGCGGCGTGGAAGCTAACTGCTGGAACTAAGTTGGGGGATTGGGGGTGCAGAGCGTGATGGGGATGAATCTACGGGGTACTGAGCTGCTAGGCCTTACTTTTAGCTCGCCCGGAGAATTTGTCTTCCGCTTTCCCCCCAGCACTCCCCTGGTGGGCGGGCTAGGTTTGCGCTGGTACGGCCTGCTGATGGGCATTGCCGTGTTGGTTGGCCTAATCCTGACCAAAGCCCTAGCGGAGGCCCGTCACCTTGAGAAAGAGCCGGGCAAGGCCGGCGAGCGGGTTGAAGCTCTGGCCCTGTGGCTAGTGGTGTCGGGGTTTCTGGGCGCCCGCCTCTACTACGTCCTCACCCATTGGTCAGAGTTCCGAGACAACCCCCTCTTGGCCTTTGCCATCTGGCGGGGAGGCATCATCATCCACGGTGGGATCTTGGCAGGGGCGCTTGCCCTTTACCTCTATTGCCGCGCCACCGGGATCAACGGGTGGAAGTACGCCGATGTGATTACCCCCGGCTTGATCTTAGGCCAAGCCATTGGGCGCTGGGGCAATTTTTTCAACTCCGAGGCCTACGGTGCCCCCATTCCTCCTGACAGCAGTTGGCCTTTGCGGATATATATCCCTCCCGAGGCCCGCGAGCCGGAACACAGCCAGTTTGAGTTTTTTCACCCCATCTTCTTTTACGAAAGCCTCCTTAACCTGGTTCTGTTTGCCCTCTTGATGGGGATGTTCTGGCGCTTTCCCAAGCTTAAGGATGGCACTTGGGTCTGGACCTATGTCGTCGGCTACAGCCTGATTCGCATCCCCTATGAAATCTTACGCGTGTCGGCGGTGGCCTATCTGCCGGGAACTTCCGTTAAGGCTGCCTATGTGGCCAGCGCCGTAGGCCTAGTGCTCGGGATCGGGATGCTAATCTACATGTACCGGCTGCGCTTTGATCCCGACCTGGAACAATTAGCCGCTTGGCTAGCCGAACAGGCGGGGCTGGAGCTGGAAACAGCTGCAGACCTTGTGCAGCGGGCCTGGGCCATCCAGCAACAACATCGCCGTGCTGACTTGCTGGATCGCGTCACCCTAGCCATGCCCCATTTTTCCAGCGCGGTTGCTCCCCACCTCTCTTTGGGCCAGCGGGAGCTATTGATGCGGCAACTGCTCTGCCGTTTGGAAGGTCGGGACTCCGGCCAGTAAACTCCCCCTCAGCTCTTCAGAGTTTGCAGCCACGCTTCCAGGGCGCGGATGGGGGCGGGATCCCGGTAGACCCGCTCCTGGCGGGCTTTTACCTGCCGGCCCACTTCCTCACGCCAGCGGTCGTCCAAGCCCAGCCGCACGGCAATCTGAACGTACTCATCCAGGCTAGAAGCAATGGTTTCGTGGAGCTCCATTTGCTGCAGGATGGCGTAGGTATGGCGGCCCCGCATCAGGGATCCCGGCAAGGTAACAATGGGCAGGCCGTGGGGCAAGGCTTCCAGGGTGGTGTTGCCGCCAGACCAGCCGATGCTGTCTAGGTAAACATCCCCCAGAGCGTTGTAGGCGGCATATTCGGCGGGCGAGAGCTCTGGCAGCAGCAGCACGTAGTCTTCGGCGGCCAGGCCGTAGGCGCGAAAGGCTCGCTGCAGCCGTTGCCAAAAGCGCTGGCGGATCCCTTGGGAAAGGCGGCCCTGGAGGAATAGGAATTGACACCGCCCCACCTCCCGGGCAATGCGGGGGAACACCTCATCGTATTGGGGCAGGTATTTGAACAAGGATTGGGCACAAAGGTAGAGCACCCTGTCGGGATCCACCCCCCAGGCCTGCCAGTCTACAGAAGCAGGTGCAACCTCCGAGGGGATGTAGTAGGTGCCGAGGCCGGGCAGGAGCAGGAGCTGCTCAGTGTAGTGGCTGGCCCCGTCCGGCGGTTCCATCAGCTCGCTGCTGATGAAGACATCCATTGTTGGTAGACCGGAAGTTTGGGGATGGCCCCAGGCCATGGCCTGTACCGGCGCCAAACGCAGGGCAGCCAGTTGAGCGCAGACCGGGTCGATGCCCACTTCTGGGTAGAGGAGCACGTCCAGTTGGGCCTCTCGAATGACTGCCTGCCACTCCATTAAGCTGCGGGATCCGGCCACAAACTGCTCAAAGCGAGAGGGCAGGGAGCGCGTGATCTCGTCTTGGATGGCCGAGGTGTGGAAGCCGTAGAGGGTCACTTGGGAGCGATCCAAAGCTTCTACCCAGCCGCGAGTTAGGATCTTCCAAACCGAGTGATCCCGGAACAGGCCGGAGACGATGCCTACCCGAAGCCGCCCAGGACGTCGCTGCCGGGGGAGGGAAGGCTGGGGGTAGCGAGCCGCCATGACCTCCCCCACTAGGGATCCGTACAGTTGCTGCAGCTCGCGGTCGTTCTGGCCCTGGTAGGGCAAAAAGAAAGGCTGGACAGAGCCGACGCCGGCAGCCGCTTGCTCCAGGGTTTCTGGATCCCGCGGCAGTTGCTCCCAGCGGGCCTTGACCTCTTCTAGGGCCTGGCGGTAGCGCTGGCGAGCGCTTGCTATCTGTTCCGGGGCGTCGTAGAGCAGGGGCAACTGGCTGACACACCAGCCCAGGGCGGCGGCCAAGTCGGCTGGATCCGCTTGCCAGAGTTGGTAGAACAGCTTGGCCGCTTCCTCCTCTTGCCCGCAATCGCGCAACAAGATGGCCAGGATATGGGCAGCATCGGTAAAGCCCGGCTGCAACTCCAGAGCCTGCAGCAGCGGCACCAGCGCCGCCTCCCACTCCCCCTGCTGCCGTAGCACCAGGCCTAGCTGGTACAGGACCTCTGGATCCGGCCCCCCCTGCTCCAACGCCTGCTGGAGGTGAGCTTTTGCCTCCTCCAGGTAACCTACCTGCTTGAGGGCAATTGCCAGATTGTAGTGGGCGTCGGGAAACCACGGCTGCTGCGCCAAGGCCTGCTGCATCAGGGCAATGGCTTCCTCCAGGACTCCCTGCTGCTGTCGGCAGACCCCCAAAAGGTGCAGCGCTTCCGGGTGGGCGGGCCGGGCCTGCAACACCTGTTGGTAGAGGGAGATGGCCTCTTCCAGTTGCCCCCGCTGGTGATGGTGGACAGCCTGAACCAGCAGGGCCTGCAGGTGCTTTTCTTGGTCCTCTCGGCTGGGGCCCAAGCCTTTTCCTGGCAGCGACATTTAGCCGTTGGGGAGGTTGAGGAAGCCCGCCAAGGCGGGGGCAATTGGCAGCAGGGTCATCACCATCAAAAAGAGGGCTAGCAGCGCCAAGGCATCCCGCTGGCCGTCGGTTTCCGTAATCTCATCTTGCGGGGGACGCTCCGGCTCACGAGCAATAAAGAGAATGAGCAGCGCCCAGTAGAGGGCCAAGACGTTGCTGATGGCTGCCACGGCCAACGCAATGAGGGTAATCACCGTGGCGCGGGCTGCTGTCTTACGCCCATACACGGCCTGCACAATGCGACCCCCGTCCAACTGGCCAGCAGGCAGCAGGCTCAAGGCGGTGATGGCCAGCCCAATCCAGCCCACGGCCACGAAGGGGTGAATGGGCACCAGCTCCGCCTGTAGCTGGGATCCCAGCACCAGCCGCGCCAGGGTGCCCACCAGGATGGAGCTGCGAAAGATCTCCGTAGGCACGTACACGCCTCCAGCGCCCGAGAGCTTCAGGCCAACCAGCAGCACCACCAAGGAAAGGAGACCGCCCGCCGCCGGGCCGGCAAAGGCGATGTCGAAGAGGGCCTTGCGGTTGGGCACCGGCGATTGGATGCGGTTTAGGGATCCCAGGGTGCCAATCCCTAGGCTGGGGATAACAAAAGCGGGGCTGAGGCGCACCCCATACTTGCCGGCCATCCAGCGGTGTCCGGTCTCGTGCACCAGCAAAATGGCAAAGATCCCAGCTGCCACGGGCAGAGCTTCCACCCAGCGCCCTGGCGCCTCCAACAGCCGGAAGCCCAGCAAGTTGGCCCCCACCTCTAGGGTGGCCAGAAAGCTAGCTAGCATTAGGCCTGCGGCCAGAATCTGGGCTCCCCTCGAGGCGCGGTAGTTAACTATCTCGTCTGGCAGAACCACCACCGCCGGCTTTTCCGAGGCATCCTCGACCAAAAACAGTTGGTAGCGGCTGCCCACGCGCTCTTTGAGCTTTTCCACCAGTAGGGGTACGACCACCTCGGCGTCCCCGCGGAGGTTGCCCTTAAAGATGGCCCCCTCCCCATAGGGGATGGTTTCAGTAACAAAAAAGGTGTCCAGGCTGAAGATGGATTGGATAGCTTGCAAATCCTCGGCGGAGATCTTGCGCAGAAACCCTGCTGGCTCCGCCCCAGCCTGGGTCGACGCCTCCGCTGCCCCTTCTGGTTGCCCCTCTAAACTAGCCAACTGCTGCCGCCGCGCTTGCAGCTCCTGCTGGGCCAACTGGCGGGTTTTGCGCCCCACGGCAATGTAGAGCCCCGTAAACACCAGCAAGAGCAGCAAGAAGCCGGCAAAGTTGAGGTAAACCCCCACCAGCAGCAGCCCCAGGAAGATCACCCACGGCAAAAGGAGCAGGGATCCCTGCAGCCACATCCAGACGGCTAGGGATCCCCGCCGGCGGGCTCGCCAGAAGCCCCAACCCAAAAAGGCCAGCGTTCCCAGCAAAAAGAGCGGTGTAATCCCAGCAGCAATGTTCATGGCTGACCTAGCAAGGCTGTACGGGTATCCAGCTAGGGCAAGAGGGCTTAGGCGGAAACGACTGCTCCTTCAAAACGAGGCTCTGGCTCCTCCCACAGGTAGAAGCCAGCTTTGCGCGGTTTGAGTAAGAACAGCCGCAGGAACTGGTAGGCGTTGTTGAGGTAAAGCGGCAGCTTGCGCAGACCCTTGAAGGGGCCAGATCCCCGCTCAATCTCCCTCAGTTTGGCGTTGTTGGCTATACACTTCTGCAGCCGCCGCACAAACTCAGGGTTTTCCACATCCAATACCACTGGGAACACCTTAGCCGCCTCGCGGTTGGTTTTGTAGATTACCTCCATGTCATAGGCATGGGGATCCAGGCCGAGGAGGCGGTAGAAACCCGGGCGCTCGCCCACGTCGTTGAGGTACATGGTGGCAAACACCGACAGCAGGAAGAAGCGGCACCAGAGTTCAGCTACCCATCCCCTGAGCAGCCGTGGCTGGCTAAGAAGCACAAGGGCAAAGAAGTCGCCGTGCCGGTTCTCGTCCTGGCACCAGTTCTTGAAGAAATTGAAGATGGGGTAGATGCGGTTTTCAGGATGGGCCTCTAGGTGGCGGTAGATGAGGATGTAGCGCCAGTAGCCAATCTTCTCGGAAAGATAAGTGGCGTAGAAGATAAAGCGGGGCGCGAAATAGGTGTAGGACTTGTGCTTGGTTAAAAAGCCTAGATCAAAGGCCATGTTAAAGTCGCCCATGGCCCGGTTGAGGAAGCCGGCGTGGCGGGCTTCATCCCGGCTCATGAGGGCAAAGCACTCGGCCAAGATGGGGTTGGTCTTTTTCAGCCGACGGGATAACTCCTTGTAGAGGAGGAAGCCGGAGAACTCTGCCGTGCAGGAGCGCTCCAAAAACTCCACAAACAGCCGACGCGCCTCCGGATCGAGGCGACTTTCCCAGTCTTGGTTAAACTCCTCGCCGCGGACAAAGTGGTGGCGGTTGTAGTCGGCGCGAAACTCCTCCAGAATGGCTCGGAAGTCGGCCTCCCGATCCCCTAGGCTCATCTTGCCAATGGCTTCGAAATCGGTGGTGTAGAAGCGCGGTGTCAGGATAGTCTCCTTGGGTACTCGCGCCTGAATCTTGGCGGCTTCCAGGCTGGAACTCATAGGTAGCTAAAACAGATAAAAACCAGCTACACCCTCGCAGTTTACCAGTTCCCTTAGCTGCCGTGGGGATAAGAAGTGTTACCAACAGACCCTGAAACTCCTACGACTGCACTGCCGCTGGCTGGGATCGGGCGGGATCCGTTAGCTCACTGCCCTCTTCGGAAGGGGGAACCACCTGCCAGAAGAGAGGGAGGTAGCGCTCCCAGTTCTTGAGGATGCGCTCAGCTTTGGGGGAATGGGTGCGGCGGTAGTGCTCCTGGACCAGGCCCTTGAGTTGCGCTTCCGCTGCTGCGGTTTGCACCCGCTGAATGCGCACGATCTCGCCGTTGACCTTGGCGGGGAAGTTGCCCTCCTCATCCAGCACGTAGGCCAGGCCGCCGGTCATGCCTGCCCCCAGGTTGCGGCCCACCCGGCCCAGCACCACCACCACGCCGCCGGTCATGTATTCGCAGCAGTGGTCGCCAGCCCCCTCGACGACTGCCTGGGCACCGGAGTTGCGTACGGCAAAGCGCTCTCCCGCCTGGCCGTTGGCAAACAGGGATCCGCCCGTGGCCCCGTACAGGCAGGTGTTGCCCAGGATCACGTTTTCCGCCGGATCCCGTGGGGCTTCTGGGGGAGCTAGGATGACGATTTCGCCGCCGCACATGCTCTTGCCCACGTAGTCGTTGGCTTCTCCCGTCAGGGTGAGGCGCATGCCCGCCAGGGTAAAGGCCCCAAAGCTCTGGCCGGCTGTGCCCACAAAGCGCAGATCCAACAGCCCCCCCTGCTGGGCAAAGCCCCCATCCCCATACCGCCGAGCCAGGGTGCCGGCGATGCGCCCGCCCACACAGCGGTCGGTGTTCGCGATGGGGAGTTCCAACGTGGCTGTGCCGCAGGTCTCAATAGCCTTTTGCACCTCAGGCCGGGCCAGGATCTGCTCGTCCAGCACCGGGCCATTGGAGTGCACCGGCTCATGGTCTAGCCACTCGGGCTGACGGTGAGGATCAAAGCCAGGGGGAGTTCGCAGCAGACAGTCCAACTGGAGAGACTGGGTTTTTTCCAAAGCCACGTCGGCGCGGGGGCAGAGCAGATCCACCCGCCCAATGACCTCTTTGAGGGAGCGGTAGCCTAGGCGGGCTAGGATCTGGCGCACCTCCTCGGCCACAAAGGTAAAGAAAGTTACTACCTGATCTGGAGTGCCAGGGAAGCGCTTGCGCAGCTCCTCCTTTTGGCTCGTCACCCCCACCGGGCAGTTGTTGGTGTGGCACACCCGCGCCATGATGCACCCCTCGGCAATCATGGCTACGGTTCCAAAGCCAAACTCCTCCGCTCCCAGCATGGCCGCCATCACCACCTCCCAGCCGGTGCGCAGGCCGCCATCCACTCGCAAAATCACTCGCTGCCGCAGGCCGTTTTCCAAGAGGGCGTGATGCACCTCCACTAAGCCCAGCTCCCAGGGTGAGCCTGCGTGCTTGATGGAGCTAAGGGGAGAGGCCCCTGTACCCCCTTCGTGGCCGGAGATCTGGATGATGTCGGCATTGGCTTTGGCTACCCCTGCTGCCACCGTGCCGATGCCCACCTCCGCTACCAGTTTCACCGACACCTGCGCCTGGGGGTTGACCTGGTGGAGGTCGAAGATCAACTGGGCCAGATCCTCGATGGAGTAGATGTCGTGGTGGGGCGGCGGCGAGATCAGGGTTACCCCTGGCTTGGAGCGGCGCAGCTTGGCAATGTAGGGGCTGACCTTTGAGCCGGGCAGTTGCCCGCCCTCGCCTGGCTTGGCGCCCTGGGCAATCTTAATCTCGATTTGCTGCGCGTTGACCAAGTACTCAGGGGTTACGCCAAAGCGGCCCGAGGCCACCTGCTTCACTGCCGAGCTGGCGTTGTCCCCCATGCGCAAGCCCCTAAGGTGAGGGAACCGCGCCGAGGTTCCCTCCGGCGTCACATCGGTGATGGGGAGGTAGCGCTCTGGGTCCTCTCCGCCCTCGCCGGAGTTAGACTTGCCACCGATGCGGTTCATGGCAATGGCTAGGGTCTCGTGGGCTTCGCGGCTGAGGGCCCCTAGCGACATCCCCCCCGTGGTAAAACGCTTGAAGATGGCTGTAACGGGCTCTACCTCTTCCAGGGGAATGGGATCCCGGTCGCTGCGAAAGTCAAGCAGATCCCGTAGGGCCGTGGGGGGGCGGTTGCGCAAATAGGCCCGGTAGATCTCGTAGTGATCGGGCTGTCCAGAGGCGATGGCCCTATGCAGCAGCTTGGCCATTTCTGGGCTATTGATGTGGTACTCGCCCTTAGGCCGCGCTTGGATAAAGCCAAAGTTCTCCAGCTTTTTCGAGGTGAGCTGGGGGAAGGCCCGCTGGTGATTTACCATGCCCTCGCGAGCCAAGTCCGCCAGCGTCATTCCCCCCACCTGCGACACCGTGCCGCGGAAGGCCAGGTCGATCACCTCTTGGCTAAGGCCGATGGCCTCGAAGATCTGGGCCCCGTGGTAGCTGGAGAGGAGGGAAATGCCCATCTTGGAGAGGATCTTGAGCAACCCCGCCTCAATGGCTGCCCGGTACCGCAATTGGGCTTCAGCCACCGAAACCTGGGGCAGCTTGCCACTGGCCATCTGGGTCTGGGTCTTGGGCTTGTGCCACCACTGGCGCACCGCCTCGTAGGCCAGGTAGGGGCAGACGGCGCTGGCTCCATAGCCAATTAGGCAAGCAAAGTGGTGGGTACTCCAGCACTGGGCTGTCTCCACCACCAGAGAAGCGCGTAGGCGCAGCCCCTCCTGGATGAGGTGATGGTGGACGGCTCCCACGGCTAGCAGAGGCGGGATCAAGGCCTGCTCAGCGCTGAGGCCCCGATCCGAGAGGATTAAGATCTCTGCTCCCTCCCGCACTGCTTGCGCTGCCTCTTGGCACAGGGCCCGCACTTGGGCAGCCATTCCTGCTGGCCCGGCGGCGATTGGGTAGAGGGTCGGCAGCGTGCGACAAGGAAAGGGCGTGCGCTGCAGGGCGGCCAGCTCCGCCTCGTTGAGCACGGGGCTGCGTAGGTGCAGCAGGCGAGCATGCTCGGGCCGGATCTGCAGCAGGTTGCCTTTGGAGCCCAGGTACATGTCCAAAGACATCACCAAGCTTTCCCGCAGGGGATCGATGGGGGGGTTGGTCACCTGGGCAAAGCGCTGCTTGAAGTAGTCATAAAGGGGGTGGGGCTGGGTGGAGAGCACCGCCAGCGGCGCATCATCTCCCATGCTGAAAACCGGCTCTTTGCCTGTGGCCGCCATCTCCTCGATGATCATCTCCACATCTTCCAAGGAGTAGCCGCAGGCCGTCTGCAGCTGGAGGAGTTGCTCCTCGGTAAGCTGCGGGGCGCTCTCAAAGTCTTGGCTAGGAAGCTGAACGCGGTAAGTCTTCAACCACTCCCCATAGGGGTGCTGAGCTGCCACCTGGGTCTTGATCTCCCAGTTTTTGTAGAGCTGGCCGCTTTGCAGATCCACCATGAGCATCTGCCCTGGCCCCAGCCGCCCCTTTTCTAGGATCTCGGCTTCCGGCAGGGAAACCACCCCCACTTCCGAGGCGACCACCAGCAATCCATCGCGGCTAAGGGCGTAGCGGGCCGGGCGTAGGCCATTGCGATCCAGCGTGGCTCCAATAGTTTTGCCATCGCAGAAGACCACCATGGCCGGCCCATCCCATGCTTCCTGCAGGCCGGCAAAAAACTCGTAGAAGTCGGCCACTTCGGGATGACTGGCTAACTCCGGCTGGTGGCGGTAGGCCTCCGGGATCAGCACCATCATTGCCTGCTGGCTGGAGTAGCCCGAGGCAATCAAGAGCTCGAAGACCGCGTCCAGGCCTGCTGAGTCGCTGGTGCCGGGGTCAATGACGGGTTTGAGCTCCTCAATGGCCTCGCCCCAAAAGGGATGGGCCAAAGAGGACTCGCGGGCAGCCATCCAGTTGACATTGCCCAGGTAGGTATTGATCTCGCCGTTGTGGCAGAGGTAGCGGAAGGGTTGGGCCAGGGACCACCGCGGCAGGGTGTTGGTGCTGAAGCGGCGGTGGTAGGTGGCGTAGGCAGTGGTGTAGAGGGGGTCTTGCAGATCGCGGTAAAACTGGCCCAGCGCGGCTGACTGCACCATGCCTTTATAGACAATCAGCCGGCAGGAGAGGGAGGCAAAGTAGGGGGAATGAACGCCAAACCGGCTCTCCACCTGTTGCCGCAGGCGCCGCCGCAAGAGGTAAAGCTGCCGCTCCAGCTCGTCTCCCTCCAGCGTGGGGTGAGTAAGCAGCATCTGCCAGATGGAGGGCAGGGTCTGCCGCGCCATCGGCCCCAGGCAGTCTGGATTAACTGGCACCTGGCGCCAGATGGGCTGCCCCCACTCCGTGGTCACCAAGTAGTCGTCGATGAGCTGGCGCACTGCCTGGCACTCAGCGGGATCCTGGGGCAAAAACAGCATGCCCACTGCACTGCGGCTGGGATCCCAAGCTCGAATGGCCTCAAGCTCTGCCTGCAGCAGCTTCCAGGGAATAGCTGTAGCAATACCGGCTCCATCCCCACTTTGGCTGTCCCCGCCGCAGCCGCCGCGGTGCTCCATGCAGGCAAGGGCAGCGAGGGTTTTTTGCAGCAGCTCGTGGCTGGCTCTTCCCTGGCGATCTACCAAAAACCCGACGCCACAGCTATCCCGCTCTTGGAAGTGCCAGCTTGCGTTCAGGATGGGAGCCGGATTCATAGGGTGAAGAAACAGTCTTGGAGCAGTCCACGCCTTTTGAGATATGGAAGACTAGCATATCGCAATCAATCCTACAGGAAAAGGGGGCAGCCCTAAGTCAGGCTGGACTTTGCCGATGGGGAAAGAAAGGCCAAAAGGTTTGCTATGAACAAAACCAGGGCAAATGCCCCAGCTTGCCTTGGTTCGCCGGGTTGCCAAGTGGCAATTTTTTTACCTAAAGAAGTCGGGAAATACATTTCGCAGATTAGAGAGCTGCTCGTTAAAGCAGGTGAGGCGATCCCCACTAGCGCTCACCATCGTTAGGTCGGCCCGCCCGGTCGCGCCCTCGGATCCCAAGAGAGGAACGCTCATCCGGCTGGGATCCTCAGGATTCTGGGAGACGCGGATAACAGCTCGCTCTCGGTTGAACTGATAGGCCTCGGCCACGTAGCGGATGGGCTCACTCAAGCTGGGCTCCACTGGCAAGCCGGGGGCTGGCAAAAGATCCACTAGCTCGGTAAAGGTGCCGCTCCGCAAGCCCACCACGGCAGCAGCTCCCAACTGGTTGCAGATGGCAATGAGCACGGGTTCCTGGGCGCTGGCGCTGACGTTGGTCAAGGTGACAGTGACATTGGCCCGGCTGGGTGCTGGGGGATAAGTAATCTCAAAGAGGCGGGCAGGGGCATTGCCCAGCTCGTCGCGGATGCGAAAGCGAAGCTGCCCCCTGTAGGGCAGGATGGAAGAAAAGTAGAAGCCGAAGCGGTCACTGGGGCCACGTCCAGGGATGTTGGCCTGGCCAGGGACGTAGGCGAGGACGGCCCGGCTTTGCCAGTTGTTGGGGGGCGCGTAGGGCAGCAAGGGGCCGCTGTCAAGGCTGGGGGGATCCTGGGGAGGTGGATCCGGCTGGCCATCCCTGTTTAGATCCAGGCCATTGCCCAAAAAGGCCACTGAGCGCTGGAGCAGGATGGGACGGTTTTGGTTATCGACTAGAGGAGGTCGCCCTTCCGCCAGCCCTGCGTTCTCCACATAGACGTTAAAAGGGCGATTCAAGATCTGGTTGTCCCGCCGCCGCCGCACGTTGAACTGGAGGTAAGGCCCCACCGCACCTGCTGTTGGGGATCCCCCCGTAATTTCAAAGTCATCGGCCCGCAAAAAGACGTTTTCTAGCGGGCTAGGCGGAGTTGTTGCCTCCCCGCAGCCGACTAGGCCAAGGGCAAAGGCTACTAAAGCTACAAAGGCTGCACCAGATCCCCCCTTTCTGGGGAAAGCTCGGTCTTTCCAGGCCGGCAGGCAAGCTTTGGCTTCAGCCTTCATCTCCACAACAGTTGGCAAGGGTTTGCCGCCCGCAACCTGCCCAATGGCCTGTACCACTATACCGCTCTGAAAGACTTATACAACCCCGGACAAAAGCGGACTTTTGATCCAGGTTGAGGCTTTCTTCCTGCTTCCACGACCCGTAGCTAGTGGTAGGCTTAACTCCTACTACCCCGCCAGAGGGATCTCCGCAGGTGTGACTTCCCCGCGAGCTGCAGGTAGTTGCTCCTTGCTCTTGATCGAGCACACAGGCTAAAGACGGAGCCTACTTTAGCCTAGGCGAAGTGCCTACCAGATAAAGATGCACCTGCAAGTCTACTAGCGCAGCTAATCCACGTCAAGGCAGAAAGTTCGTTACGCCACGCAGCGGCGCTCGCGTCAGCGGGACCGAGTCCTCATTGTCCAGTGAATCAAGGACTAGAGGAGAGCCCTAGGCTCGGTTTCTTATGCAGCTTGCTAGCCTAGAGGGAGCGAAAGGTGGATGCCCATGTCAAATACTCCTGCGGTCTTGGTTCAACACCTCCAGAAGCGCTACGGCTCCACGGTGGCTGTGGCGGATGTCTCCTTCCAAGTAGAGCCCGGCCAGATCTACGGCATTCTTGGCCCCAACGGCGCCGGCAAAACCACCACTCTGCACTGCCTGTGCACCCTGCTGCGCCCTGACGCGGGCCGGATCGAGGTGTGCGGGATCCCGGTCAACGAAAACCCCAGGGCGGTACGCGAAAAGCTGGGCTTTGTTGCCCAGGAGGTGGCTTTGGATAAGGTGCTGACGGGGCGAGAATTGCTGCAGTTGCAGGCCGACCTCTACCACCTGCCGCGGTCCTTGGCCCGAGAGCGGATTGCCACCGTCCTTGAATTGCTGGGGCTAGCCGACCGTGCCGACCAACGCATCGGCACCTACTCCAGCGGCCTGCGCAAACGCCTAGATCTGGCGGCAGGGCTGCTCCACCAGCCCCAGGTGCTGGTTTTGGACGAGCCCACGGTGGGCCTGGATATCCCCAGCCGGCAGGCCATCTGGGACTTTCTGCGCCAGCTTAGAAACACCGGCGTCACGGTGGTGCTCAGCAGCCATTACCTGGAAGAGATCGATCTATTGGCTGACCGGGTGGCCATCATCGACCGCGGCAAGCTGATTGCCGAAGGAACCCCAGAAGAGCTGAAAGCCCGCGTCGGCGGCGAGCGCATCACCGTCAAGCTGCAGGAGTTTGCCCCACCAGAACTGGCCCAGCGGGGTGCCGAACTGCTGGCCTCTCTGCCCTTTGTCCAAAAGGTGGTGATCAACAGCGCCCAGGGCAATGCCCTCAACTTGGTGGTGCAGCGGAATGGGGAGGATCCCCTCAGCCAGATCCGCGCCCACCTTGAGGCCCACGGGCTGGAGGTCTTCAGCAGTACCCAATCTCGCCCCAGCCTGGACGACGTGTATTTGGCGGCAACCGGGCAAACCCTCCTGGATGCAGAGCTGGCAGCTGCCGAGTCCAACTTAGGCAAGAAAAAGTAGTTTTTCCCTGATTCCCAATCCTTACCAAGTTTGCAGGAGCCTTCGTATGACCTCTGCTGCTTCCCCAATTCAATCCAGCCCAATTCCCCTTTTGACAGCAGAATTTTGGCAGGAAACTTTTGCCCTCACCCGCCGCTTGTTTATCCAACTGCAGCGTCGCCCTGTAACCCTGCTGGTTGGAATCATCCAGCCGCTGCTCTGGTTGATTTTGTTTGGAGCCTTGTTTCAGAATGCCCCTACTGGCATCTTTGGGGCCGGGCAAAACTACACCCAGTTTTTGGGAGCAGGCGTGATCGTGTTTACGGCCTTTGGCGGGGCTTTGAATGCGGGGGTGCCGGTGATTTTCGACCGGGAGTTCGGATTTTTAAACCGACTGCTGGTGGCTCCCCTCACCTCTCGCTTTTCCATTGTGCTGGCCTCCAGCCTGTTCATCGTCAGCGTGGCGCTGCTGCAGACGGCGGCAATCGTGGGGGCAGACTACGTCCTCGGCGGCGGGATCCCAGACGTGCGGGGCTTGGCGGTGGTGGCCTTGATCGTGGGCCTGTTGGTCTTGGGCTTCACTGCCCTGAGCTTGGGCCTAGCCTTTGCCATGCCGGGGCACCAGCAGTTGCTGGCTTTTATCTTTCTGGTCAACTTGCCTTTGATCTTCTCCAGCACGGCTTTGGCTCCCCTCAGCTTCATGCCCACCTGGCTGCGCTGGGTGGCCAGCCTTAACCCGCTCACCTTTGCCATCGAGCCAATTCGCCACGTCTACCGCACCAGCACCTGGAGCTTTGCCGATGTGGTGCTACAGGCTCCCTGGGGCAATCTCACCCTAGCGGGATCCCTGGGGCTCTTGACGGGGTTTGTGGTGGTGTCAGTGCTGCTGGTGCAGGGGGTGCTGCGCAAGGGCTTGGCCTGAGGGGCTTTGGGACTGGCTCGGGGAAGCCGAGTTGGTCTTGTGCCTTTCAAAGTCAATGGCAAGAAGCAGACTTCTCCTTTTGTCCTGCTACCTGGCTCCTTTTCGGAGGACGTTGGAGATTTTGGCCATGGCAGTTCTTGAAGATTGGCAGCGCTCCAAGCTAGATCCCAGCGACGATGCCCTCTTTTACAGCTACCCCCGCCTTGTAACCCATGTAGATGCTGGCTTCATCGGCCAGCTCACGGATCTCTACCGCCATTACTTGCGGCCCCAAACTCACATTCTCGACCTAATGAGCAGTTGGGTTTCCCATCTGCCGCCGGAGATGGATTTTGCCCATGTGGAAGGGCACGGGATGAATGCCGAAGAACTGGCGGCTAACCCTCGGCTTAACCATTTCTTCGTCCAGAACCTCAACCAAAACCCACTCCTGCCTTTCCCGGACTGCACTTTTGATGCCGTGCTGAACGCGGTTTCGGTGCAATACCTGCAGCAGCCGGAGCGAGTGTTTGCCGAGGTGCATCGCATCCTCAAGCCCCAAGGTCTGTTTATTGTCAGCTTCTCCAATCGCATGTTTTTCCAGAAGGCAATCCAAGCCTGGCGGGACAGCTCGGAAGCAGAGCGGGTGGAGCTGGTCAAGCGCTATTTCGAGGCGGTGCCAGGGTTTGAGATCGTCGAAGTCATCCAGCGGCCTGCTCCCCTGAGTTGGCTTGCCTTTCTGGCCGGAGGGGGCAGGGATCCTTTCTACGCCGTGGTTGGGCGGCGAGCTGCAGCTTAAGAGGCAGTAAGCGAAAGCTAGGGCAGCTCTACCGAGGTAGGCTTAGAAGCATAGGTCAGGCCCCAACCCAATTTCTCACGCATGACCCGGAAGAACTCCGGTCGGCGTAGGCGAATCAGGTCTGTGCAGTAGGGGGCGCGGACGACGCGAATTTGGTCTTCTGGCAGGATGTAGCAGCCAGCATTGCCGTCCGCTACCAAAACCAGCGGCTGAGGGCTGGCGGGGCTGATCCACACCTCTTCCGAATCGGGAAAGACCAGAGCCCGTGAGGCCATCGAGTGGGGGCAGATAGGGATCAACTGCAGCACGGGCAGGCTGGGAGTGATGACCGGTCCTCCTGCAGAAAGGGCATAGGCGGTGGAACCTGTGGGGGTGGCTAAAATGATGCCGTCGGCGGCCACATCCAGAGGGGAGTGCTCCCCAATGGTGACTTCAAAGTGGCACATGCTGGTCAAAGGCTCGCGGTGGAGCACCATCTCGTTGAGGCTAAGCACTTCCCAGCGCAATTCGTTGTCGCGGTAGGCCTGCACCAGCAACATGCTACGGCGATCCAGAATGTACTCGCCGGCAATGGCTGCCTTGGCCGCCTCTTCTAGGTGGGTTAGGTAGGTCTCCGTCAGAAAGCCCAAGTGGCCAGTGTTCACGGCCAGCAAGGGGATCCCTTTGGGAGCCAATTGCCGGGCTGCTGCCAAAACGGTGCCGTCTCCCCCCAGCACTACGGCAAACTTCATGTTCTCGTCAAAGCCGGCGGGGGCCAGGCTGTCCACCTTGGTCAAGCAGACGGGACTGTCAAGCTTGGCGTAGCCGAGGACGCCGCCCCAATTGGGGGCCACACAGACTTCCCACCCCTGCTCCTGAAACCAGCGGGAAAGGGTTTCGCTGCTGCGTTTAGCGGCAGGCTTGGCGTCGTTGTAGAGGATACCGACCTTGGGCTTGCTCATGGGAGGGGGAAGAGGTAGAGCGGTGCCAAAACTCTATCAGTTCTAGATAGCTGCCGCAAAAAAGAGCTGGCCCCCTGGCCCCAGCTCGGGTCACCGCCAGGGATAAGCTGGAAGAGCTCCCCAGTGAGTCTCTGGACGGGCTGAGGGGAGTTGAAAATGTTGTTCGCTTTTTCCCATGCAAGCCTGTACCCTGGTTGCCCGCGCCAAGATCAATCTTTACCTAGAGATCCTCGGATCCCGCCCCGACGGCTATTCCGAGGTGGCCATGATCCTGCAGAGCATCGCTTTGGCGGATCGCGTGCGTCTCCAGCGCCGCCCCCACGGGATCCACCTAATCTGTACTCACCCGGAAGTGCCGGCAGATGCCCGCAACCTGGCCTACCGCGCGGCTGAGCTGCTGCAAAAGGAGTGCCAGACCAATCTGGGGGTGGAGATCCACATCGAGAAGCAGATCCCCGTGGCGGCGGGCTTGGCAGGCGGCTCGGCCAATGCAGCGGCAGTTCTGGTGGGGTTGAACCAGCTCTGGGGCTTGGGCCTGACGGTCAGAGAACTGCAGCACTTGGCGGCCCGCTTGGGATCCGACATTCCCTTTTGCGTTCAGGGGGGCACGCAGCTAGCCACAGGACGGTGAGTAGTTTTACAGCCTCTGGCCGACTGGGTAGTGATCCCCCTGCTGTTGTCCATGCC
>NZ_JANSHU010000011.1:0-67541 GCF_047461755.1 Synechococcus sp. R65.1
TGGCAGGAGTCTTGAAGAAGGTATCCAACTGAGTTTGAGTAACGCTTACCCCCGGAATCTTCAGGGTGCCGGATACAAAAGCGTTGACCTTGGCCGCGTCTACACCCACAGTGGACACGGCAAACAAAATGGCGGCATCCTCGCAGTTGACAACTCCGTTGCCGTTGAAGTCGGAGATGGCCGGATTGAGAGGGTCACCTAGCCCGGTGACATCGCCGGGCGTAATCGGCCCTGCTTTAAGCGTTTTGTTGACAAAATCTACGATCTTGGTTGTGTCGCTAGTATTGAGAGTGCAGGCGGCAAAAAGGACTGCTGCGTCCGTAATTTTGATGGAAGTCTTCGTCCCCTCGTAGTAGAAGGAGACACCCTCAGCCGTAGCCGCTTCAGGAGCCTGGACAGAGATGCTCGAGGGAACCTGCGTAACAGTGGGTGTATCGGCAGAGCAAGCGGCTACCACCCCGGTTAGAGAAGAAGCCAGCGCCAAGGAAGCCAGCGTGGAACGCAAGCTGTGCTTGAGGTTGCGGTTAGACATCATCAATCTCCAAGAAGAAAGGCTCTACAACTGGTTGAAGCCTTGGCAAGCGCAGCTCAACTCACTACAGGGAAACCCACAAAGGCCTAGCTGCTAGTAGTATACCCATGCAGAAGCCAAAAAGTACAACAGGGAAACCAATCGAACGAAGAGATGCGCAAGCCAAGCGAGATGGAAAAAGCGACCTGCCACCACCAAGCAACTCCGTCAGCCCAATAGCAGCAGGCCGCCGTTGCCAGACTAGACAAGAGCTAGTTCGCGGTCACGGTAATGGCAGGCCCGAAGTTGAAGTAGGTGGTGCTGCCAGGGTTAGTGGTGTTGTCAAAGGTGCTAATGGTAGTACCGCCAACCGTAATCGGCCCAGGTGAAGGAATGGCGGGAGTCACCCGGATCTGGCCGCCAAAGGGGATGGTGAATGGCTCTGGGAAGGTAGCCACGTCTCTAGACACGGAGGTGGAAGTGGCAATAACGGGGGAACCTCCTGCTCCTGTCACCGTTACTATAGCACCAGCAGGCAGGCCTGGGATAGTGATCGTCACACCGGCAGGCGGAGGCGGAGGAGCTGGCGGCGCGCCTCCAGGCTGGAACTGCAGACTGGCCCCTGGGCCGAAGCCCACTGCCGAGCAGAGGGCATCCGACGCCACGCCAAAGACAGTAGAGGTGAAAGGAGCTGGTGGCGTGTCCCTATCCAACCTATCCACGAAGTTCAGAAGGTTGCCCGGGGCTCCCGCCAAGCTTTCTTGGCGACCGCACACGACAAAGCCAGGAATGGGCGTGGGCGTGATGGTGTTGTTGAAGAAAGCCTTGAGAATGGTGCCTTCTCCGCCCAGATCCCCCGCCGCGGTTGGCGTGAGGTCAACGCCGGGACGAGCGTAGACAGCCAGAGTGCCCTGCGGCGGCAGGTTGAAGGTGTTGCCCCTCACCGAAGCCGTGGCAAAAGGAGCCAGCGTTCCCGGTGCCTGAGTCTGGCGATCCACAATGGCCGCAATGAAGGTCGGGCTGCCGATGGAAGGCTCAAAGAGGTTCTCGCGAATGGTTACCGCGTTGGGCTCAGCCGACACCACATGTACGCCGGCAACGGTGAAGCCGCGCAGCCGGTTTCCGTAAACCTCCGCCTGCGAGAAGTCGCAGACTTGCACAGAGACGTAGGACTGCGCCTGCGTAGGCCGCGTGAAGTCGTTGAAGGAGACTTTTACGTTGCGGGTGGTGAGGTTGGCTAGGCCACACTCGCCAATGGCTACTTGGTAAGGTGTAGCCGGCCCACCATCGTCCGGATCTAGGGAAATGCCAGTAATCCGGAAGCCGTTGCCCTCCGTTCCGCCCAACGTGGCATCAGCGGCCAGGATCTTGACCGAACGCACCGTGCTCGTGCCGTCAATGGAGTTCAAGGTCAAGCCGGGCCTGTCGGCGGGCAGAAGAATCTCGCCCTCACCCTCAAAGGATCCAGGACCAGCCGTTACTGTCTGGTTAGGACCTGCTGCCTCAGCAATGGCGCGGTTAATGGAGAGGTAAATGTTGCTGGTGTTGCTGTTAAACACCAAGCGCGTGTTTCTAGCAACGATGTCACGGCGCTCCGCGGCATTCAGCCCACTACCCCGCTCGTCGCGGATGGCATAGACGTTGGCCGTCGTAGTTCTGATGTCGTTGCCAGCAAAGGCCACCAAGCTCAGCCCTGTAACGGCAGGCTCAATGAAAATAGCCGCCGAGCCCGCACCCACGTCCTGGGGCACAAAGTTAATCAACTGGGTTGTGACCCCATCAGGAGCAGCCGTGTAGCCCAGGAAGATGTTGTTGGTGCTAACACTGAGGTTGATGCCCGCGTTGTCCCCGGCAATACGAATCCCGGCAGAGCCGGCGCCGCCTGCCACAAACAAGTTGGAGCGGGTAACGGTCAGGTTCTTGGAAGTAATGCCAGCAGCAGCTGAGCCAAAGCCAATGGCTACCCCACGGGAAGCTGGAGTGGTTACTGTGGGGAAGAGAACGATGTCAACGCCCGTAACAGTAACTTCTGTGGCCCCCTCAGCGTTAATGCCGTACTCAATCGGTTCCAGGGAGCGGGTGTTGAGAATGCTGAAGTTCTCCAGAACAACGCCACTGGCATTGCTAGTGACCTGAACAGGAGCGCCGCTCTCTGCACCCACCACAATAGCATCGCCCACCAAGCCAGTGGCACCGCGCACCGTAACGTTGCTGCGGTTGATCACGATGTTCTGGCGATAGACGCCTGGCTCCAGGACAAGCGTGAGAGGCTGGGTGCGATCAGAAGTGGCGATAATCCGGTTAATGTCGGTTTCGGGCGTAACTCTAACTGTTCCTGCTGGCGGGGTTGGCGTGGGAGTCGGCGTAGGAGTTGGTGCTGGGGGAGGCGGGGGCGGCGGTGGCGGAGGCACCGGCACAGTTGGGCTAGTACTGCTTTCACCGCAGCCCGTTAGAATCACGGGCAAGAGCACCACGGCAGACGCCAAGGTCAGAGAACCAAGTGACTTCAGCAGCCACCTCTGCATTGTTCCGTTCATTTTTCTCCTCTTAACCAAAAAAGTAGGGTTCGGCTGAACACTTCCCTTACCTTACCCGATCACCTGACCTGAAGCAACTCAAGGCCTCAGGCTCGACGGTCGGGTGGGAGACGCGTACACGCCTGTTCGGCGCTTGCTCTAGCTACTCCGTAAATCATACCGTCAGATCTGCCCAACTTGGCAAGTCTTGCCCTTTTTTTCTGGGATCCCTGAGGGCCTGGCTAAGGCCGAGCCCTGCCCCCACAGAGTGGCCCTGCCGAAGGAAGGCTCTGGAGGGGCGGGTGATCCCTTTGTAAAAAATCCGAAGATCTGCCTACTTCCTTACCAAATAGTGCTTGATCCGGGGCAGAAGGGTGGCAGGATGAGGAGTGGACGTTTTTTCTGGAGACCCAAGCAGGATGGCTGTCTACAAAGTTCGGTTGATCAACGAAGAGCGGGGCCTGGACGTCACCATCGATGTGCCGGACGACGAGTACATTCTGGACGTGGCGGAGGAACAAGGGATCGACCTGCCCTACTCCTGCCGCGCCGGAGCCTGCTCGACCTGTGCTGGCAAGCTGGTGAGCGGCACGGTGGATCAAAGCGATCAATCCTTCCTGGATGACGACCAGATTGCCCAGGGCTATGTGCTGACCTGCGTAGCTTACCCTACTTCTGACTGCACCATCATCACCCACCAAGAAGAAGCCCTTTACTGAACTGATCGAGCTTGAGTTTCCATCTCTACCCTTGGCCCCTCTTCCTAAGGAAGGGGGGTTTTGCTTGGAGCAGCCCCTCTCCCAGAGCGAGAGGTTTAGGGCGGTATGATTTCTGTGGCACCGCAACACCTGCTAGCGATCGATGACACCTGAGCAAGAGCAGTGGCTAATCCGTGCCGTCCAAGAGTTGCAAGCTGCCCAGCAAGAAATGCGCCTTGTCCAACAAAACCAGCAGCTTCTTATTCAGGAACTGCGCGAGGGGCAGGCGATGCTGGCGCAGTTCTTCCGGGAGGCCCTCGAGCGGTTTGACGAACGCACTCGCGCCATTGAACGCCGCACAGAAGCGTTGGAGCGCCGCACTGACGAGATGGCCGCAGAGATGAGAGAGATGCGGCAAGAGATCCGGGATCTGCGCCGCGACTTTTTGGAACGGCGCTAGCCCAAGCGACCTCTAGCCCTTCTTCCTAAGGGGTTTTATTTTGGAAGTCTAGGATGACAACAGAGAAGTTATGGCTCTGGCCATGGGATCCGTTTCCGCACCCCCAACAGCTCGCCTGAGCTTGGCGGAATACCTTGCTTATTCAGATGGCAGCGACACCCGCTATGAGCTGGTGGCGGGGGAGTTGGTTCCTATGGCCCTTCCAACCGGACGGCATGTGCAGATTCAAAAGTTTCTCAGCCAGGTTTTCGAGGCAGAGATTGCGCGGCAGCAGTTGCCCTGGACAACAATCCAGGGCGGCCTAGGGATCCAGTCGCCGCGGGGCAACCGCTGGGATACGGTGCGGATCCCGGATGTGGTGGTGCTGCCTTTGCAGCAGTGGCAGGAGATGGGATCCCGAGAGGCGTTGATTCGTCTAGAAGACCCGCCGCCGCTATTGGTGGTGGAGGTGGTGAGCGAGTCCAGCCGGGCAGCAGACTACCGGGCCAAGCGGGCGGAGTACTGCGTCTTGGGGATTGGTGAGTACTGGATTGTGGACCCTTTGGAAGAGAAAGTAAGCCTGCTGCTGCTCTATGAAGGCTGGTATGACCTGCTGGAGCTAAAGGGATCCGAGCGGGTGCCCTCGAAGGTTTTTGTAGAGCTAGAGTTGCAGGCGGGGGGGATCTTGGCTGCCGATTCAGGTTATCCTAGTAAAGGCACGGGGAGTTAGCTCAGTTGGTAGAGCGCTGCGATCGCACCGCAGAGGTCAGGGATTCGAGTTCCCTACTCTCCATTTCCCTTGCCCCTAGTCTCTCTCCCAAAAAGAGGGGAGAGTTGGGGTACGGGGATTTTTTGTTCTGTAGCGCCGCTAGCGATGACACCTGAGCAAGAGCAGTGGTTGATCCGCGCCATCCAGGAACTGCAAGCTTCCCAGCAAGAGCTGAAAGCTGCTCAGCAAGAGATGCGCCTCGTCCAACAAAATCAGCAGCTTCTCATTCAAGAGCTGCGTGAGGGGCAAGCGATGCTGGCGCAGTTTTTCCGCGAGGCCCTGGATCGCTTTGACGAGCGCACCCGGGCTATTGAGCGCCGCACGGAAGCTCTGGAACGCCGCACGGAAGCGCTGGAGCGCCGCACTGACGAGATGGCGAAAGAGATGAGAGAGATGCGGCAAGAGATTCGGGATCTGCGCCGCGACTTTTTGGAACGGCGGTAGCCCAAGCCCTCCAATTGGCATTTGCCCTTCCTTGCAAGTTGGTCTATGTCTGTCATCCGCACCCTCCACCGCCAGTTGGTAGCCAAAGAGCGCTCTGCCGAGGAGATTGCCCGCGAATACCTAGATCGCCTGCACCAACTGGAGCCGCAGCTTAAGAGCTTCATTACCGTCACGGAGGAGCTGGCCCTGCAACAAGCTAGAGCCGTGGACGCCCGCATCCGCGCCGGGGAGGAGATCGGCCCTTTGGCCGGGATCCCCTTGGCTGTCAAGGACAACCTCTGTACCCAAGGGATCCGCACCACCTGCGCTTCCAGGATCCTGGAGGGGTTCATCCCACCCTACGAGTCGACGGTGACGGCGCGGCTGGCAGCAGCCGGCATGGTGATGGTCGGCAAGACCAATCTGGACGAGTTTGCCATGGGCAGCTCCACGGAAAACTCGGCCTTTCAGCGCACGGCCAACCCCTGGGATCTGACGCGGGTGCCGGGGGGATCCTCGGGGGGGTCGGCAGCAGCGGTGGCGGCAGACCAAGCGGTGGTGGCCTTGGGGTCCGATACGGGGGGATCGATCCGCCAGCCGGCAGCTTTTTGTGGCGTGGTCGGCCTCAAGCCTACCTATGGGCTAGTCTCCCGCTATGGGCTAGTGGCCTTTGCCTCGTCTCTGGATCAGGTGGGGCCCTTTGGGCGCACGGTGGAGGATGTGGCCCTGCTGCTGCAGGGGATTGCCGGCCACGACCCTCTGGACTCCACTAGCCTTAGGGTGGAGATCCCGGACTATAGCCAGGCCCTGATCCCCGAGATCAAAGGCTTCAAGATTGGAGTCATCCGCGACCTGCTGGGAGAGGGGTGTGGGGAAGAGACCCGCGCTGCCGTGCAAGCAGCCATCCAACACCTAGAGGAGCTGGGGGCCGAGATCCTGGAGATCGACTGTCCTAGCTTTCGCTATGGCCTGGCTACCTATTACATCATTGCCCCTTCGGAAGCTTCTTCCAATCTGGCCCGCTACGACGGAGTCAAGTACGGCCTGCGGGAGCCTGCCGACTCCCTCTTGGCTATGTATGGCAAGACGCGCGCCCGTGGCTTTGGGCCGGAGGTGAAGCGGCGCATTATGCTTGGCACCTATGCCCTCTCAGCCGGCTACTACGACGCCTATTACCTAAAAGCTCAAAAGGTGCGCACCCTAATCAAGCAGGATTTCCTCAGGGCTTTTGAGAAGGTGGACGTATTGGTCAGCCCCACCACCCCCACGCCAGCCTTCAAAGCGGGGGAGCGGGAGGATCCTTTGAGCATGTACCTGTGCGACCTGATGACGATCCCCGTCAATTTGGCAGGCTTGCCAGCGCTGAGCTTGCCCTGTGGCTTTGCCGACGGCCTGCCCATTGGCCTGCAGATCATCGGCAACGTCTTGCAAGAGAGCAAGGTGCTGCGGGTGGCCTATGCCTACGAGCAGAGCACTGACTGGCACAAGCGCCGCCCCCCGCTACCGCAGCCCTCGGTTGAAGAGGCGAGGGGATCCAAGGCCAAACACCAGTCCGGCAGAATTTAGGCCCTGCCCATCTGGTGAGTTGCCGAGAAGCGCTCCATAAAGCGCAGGAAGCGCTCCCACTCGGCTTCGGTTTCCATGTCGTAGACTACCTCCAGGGCTTTGAATTCCCCGTTGAGGAACTTGGCCGTGATGTTGCGGGTAGTTAGCTCCCCCTCTTCGTCAATCATCCGCATGCCGAGGATGTTTTGCGTATCTGTCTTCAACTCCTCGAAGCGAAAAATGGCAGATCCCCGGCTGCCAGTTTTGGATTTCAGCAGCCGTACCTGGGTGGGTACTTCCTCGATGCCGGGAGAAAACTCAATTCTGGCCATGGCTTCCTAGAGTTACGATTCAAGCATTATAGCTGGCAAAAGGCCCGCAACTCTTGAGCAGCCAGCTGCTCTAGGTAATGGCTGGCCTGGCGCTGGGCTGCGGCCACATCCGGGATCCAGTCACAGAGAGCGCCTACCCGGATGGGGTGGGACTCGACTGCCAAGTCGGTGCGGGCGGCGGGGGAGGCCTGGCCACAGAGAATCAAGAGGGGCTTCTGGGCTGCCCTAGCCTGCTGCAGCACCACCCCTACCACTTTGCCCATGGTGCTCTGTTCGTCAAAGCGGCCCTCGCCGGTGACCACGAGATCAGAGCGGCGGATGCGCTCCGCCAGGTTCAACTGCTGAGCCAAAAGCTGGATCCCGGACTCCAGGGTGGCCCCCAAAAAGGCCACCAGCCCTGCTCCTAACCCACCGGCAGCGCCAGCACCAGGGATCCCCTCCACTGCCCGACCCAGGTCGCGCTTGACCACTTCAGCCCAACGCTGCAGCGCTTGCTCCAATTGCTGCACCTGCTGGGGGGTGGCTCCCTTCTGAGGGGCAAAGACGGCGGCTGCCCCCAGCGGGCCGGTGAGGGGATTTTGCACGTCGCAGAGGCCGCGGATGCGCTTGCCCTGCCAGACCGGCTGCTCAGGTGGCTCGATGCGTGCCAGCCGGGCCAACTCTCCCCCGCCCCAGGCCAGGGGATCCCCCGCTTCATCCAAGAGGCGATAGCCCAAGGCTTGGGCCATGCCTGCTCCTGCATCCACGGTGGCGGATCCCCCCAGCCCTATCCAGATCTCGGCAACGGGCTCCCGACAGGCAACCCGCACCAACTCCCCCAAGCCGTAGGTGGTGGTGCGGGTAGGATCCCGCCGCTCGGGGGGTAGCAAGGTCAGGCCCGCCACCTGGGCTATTTCCAGCAGCGCCCGCTTCCCTGCCACCCCGTACTCGGCCCAGACGGGATCCCCTAGGGGGCCAGTGACCCATAGGCCTTTCTTCTCGCCCCCTAGCGCCGCTAGCCATACTTCCAGCGTGCCCTCTCCCCCATCGGCTAGGGGGAGCAGCTCCACCTCCACCTCGGGCAAGACCTGGCGGAGGCCCCGGGAAATGCTCTCTGCGGCGGCCTTAGCCGTCAGGGATCCCTTGAAGCTATCCGGGCAGACTAAAATTCGCCGCAGCGGGCGGCTGAGCTGGGATGCCTTGACTGTCCTTGGTGGCACCAGAGGGTGGACTGGGCTGCAGGCCGACAAAGCCTAGCCCCCGGCTACTGAGCGCTTTCGCCTTCTGCCGGCGAAGGTTGATCCGCGCTGGAGGCCTGGGAGGCGTCGATGGCAGCGGGTGAGTTGCCCAAAGACTGCTCCAGGGCCAGGCGCTGCTCCATCACCCGCAGAAAATAGCCCCCCATCATCGCCCCAGAGAGCATCTTTGCCAAACTCTCACGGTTGGTAACGATTTGAACGCCAAATTGGTCGGACGGCAGACTGCCCAGCAGGCTGCGGATGTTATAGCCCAAGATCTCTAGCACTTCTGGAGAAGAATTGCGGGCAATATCCTGAAAAACGCTGGGATCCTGCGCCTGCAGGTATTGCCAGAGCCGGTTGTTGGGGCTAGGCGTCGGCACAGCCTCAAAGCCAGGAATGAAGTTGATTGGGCTGGACATGGAGTCACCAAGCTCCCCAAACACAGCAACTAAAGCCCAACGGGATGGCCTGCCTGATCCGTCAGGCTCTTGCCGCTCCCCCAATTTGGGCTACGCCCAGCTTACCACCTACGCCTTGCCGCCTTCGGTACGGGATCCCACCCTTTTGAGGCGGCAAATGCCGTACCTAAGAGCAGCCGGAGCTCAAGGGCGAGGGATCCCCGACAAATGAGGCCGGCACCACTGTTACCCCGACGATGCTGTCCTCGGGATCCAGGCGCTGCACCAGCACACCCGTTGCCTCGCGGGACTGAGCAGGAATGGCCTTAGCCAGCTGGCGCATGACCATGCCCCTGGCAGTGACCAAGAGGATCTCGTCCTCGGCATTGACGATGCGCAGAGCCGCCAGCTCATCCGACGCCTGGCGGAACTTGGTGGCGATCACCCCCTTGCCGCCACGGTTTTGCTGGCGGAAATGGTCAATGGCCAAGCGCTTGCCCCGACCTTCCTTGGTGATGACCAGCACCCAGGGATTGGCTAGCCGCTCTCCCTCTTGCTCAGCAGCCCTCACCGACTCGGCAGAGAGAATATCCATGCTGACGATGGCGTCGCCGGCGTTGAGGGTAATGGCCCGCACACCGCGAGCCGGCCGCCCCAGGGGACGCAGTTGCTCGTCGTCAGCCCGGAAGCGAATGCCCATGCCCTGGCGAGTTGCCATGACCACGTCGTCAGCCGGGCGGGCACGGCGCACCCAGCACAACTCGTCACCTTCTTCAAGAGAAATGGCAATCAGGCCATTGGAGCGGACGTTGGCAAAGGCGCTGAGGGCCGTCTTTTTGATGTACCCCCTGCGCGTGAGCATCACCAGGTATTCGTCCTCGCTAAACTCGCCCACGGGCACCATCGAGGTAACCCGCTCTTCCCGGCTCAGCGGCAGCAACTGGACAATGGCACTGCCACGGGCGGTGCGGCTCCCTTGGGGGATCTGGTAGGCGGGCAGAGTATAGGCCACCCCCTGATTGGTGAAAAAGAGAAGGGTGTCGTGGCTGCAACAGGCAAAAAATTGGGCAATGGCATCGTCTTCTTTGATGCGGGCGCCAGCCTTGCCGCGGGTGGCTCGTCCTTGCACCCGAAACTCTTCGAGGTCCATGCGCTTGATGTAGCCCTGTTCCGTGAGGAAGATGACCGTCTCGCGGTTTTCGATGAGATCGGCCACCTCCAGCTCACCGTCCTCCAGGCAAAAGCGGGAGCGGCGCGGGCTCCCAAAGCGGGCTTTGAGCTGCAACAGCTCCTCGCGGATAATCTGCATCACCCGTTCCCGCCGCGTGAGAATGTCCCGCAAATCGGCAATTTGCCGCAGCAAGTCCTCGTGCTCGGCCTGGATCTTCTCGGCTTCCAGGGCCGTGAGCCGGCGCAGTTGCATTTGGAGGATGCCTTCGGCCTGCACTTCACTTAGCCCCAGTTGGCTCTGCAGCTCGGCGCGGGCGGTGGCAGGATCAGCCGCTTCCCGAATGAGAGCAATGACCCGATCCAGCTGCCCCAAAGCCACAAGGTACCCCTGGAGCAGGTGAGCTCGCTCCTCGGCTTTCTGCAGCTCGTAGCGGGTGCGCCGCTCGATGAGCTCTACCCGAAAGTCCAGAAAAGTCTGGAGCGCGTCCCGCAACGTCAAGGTGCAGGGCCTGCCGTTGAGGATGGCCAGCATGTTGACCCCAAAGCTGGTCTGCAGGGGGGTCTGTTTGTAGAGGTTGTTGAGCACCACCTGGGGCTGGGCATCCCGCTTCAGCTCAATGACTACCCGCATGCCCCTGCGGTCGCTCTCGTCGCGGATGTCGGCAATGCCCTCCAGTTTTTTCTCATTGACCAACTCGGCAATTTTTTCAATCATGGCTGCCTTGTTGGTCTGGTAGGGCAGCTCGGTGATGACAATGGCCTCTCGCGCTGGCCGGCCCGGCTGCTCGAGGGTTTCGATGGTGGCCACGCCGCGCAGCGTGATGGAGCCGTGCCCGGTGGCGTAGGCTTCGCGGATGCCCTCCTGGCCCAGGATCAGCCCGCCCGTGGGAAAATCTGGCCCAGGGATCCACTGCATTAACTCCAGGCTGCTCAGGTTGGGGTTTTCGATGAGGGCAATCAGGCCGTCCACCAGCTCTCCCAGGTTGTGGGGGGGAATGTTGGTGGCCATGCCCACGGCAATACCGGAAGAGCCGTTCAGCAGCAACTGCGGGATCCGAGCCGGCAGCACCAGTGGCTCCTGCTGGGATCCGTCGTAGTTGTCGACAAAGTCAACGGTGTTAGCGTCGAGGTCCTGCAGCAGGGCTTCCTGGGCAAAGGCCGTAAGGCGGCACTCGGTGTAGCGCATGGCCGCTGGCGGATCGTTGTCAATGGAGCCGAAGTTGCCGTGCCCATCCACCAGGCGCTCCCGCATGGAGAAGTCCTGGGCCATGCGCACCAGGGCCTCGTAAACTGCCTGATCCCCGTGGGGATGGTATTTTCCAATTACATCCCCCACCACCCGAGCGCACTTGCGAAAGGGCCGATCCGCCGTCAGGCCCAACTCGTACATAGCATAGAGAATGCGACGATGCACCGGCTTGAGGCCATCCCGCGCGTCCGGCAAAGCCCTCCCGACAATAACGCTCATGGCGTATTCCAGGTAGGACTGCGTCATCTCCCGCTGCAGGTCAGTGGAGATGATGCGCGCGGCCAACTCGTTGTCGCTCATGGGATGGGAAGAATGCCAGTTAGCTTGACGCAGGCAAGGTAGCCCTAGTCTCAGTCTACCATCGGCCTTGTGAGGAGCTTCCCGCCGGGGCTGCTCGGGGATCCCTGAAGAAGTTCATAGATAAAAGTCTATTCTCTAACTTAGCCTTAGGGTAACCCTCAATGATAGGCTGCCTACAGCGTTGAGAGTGGCAAGGTATGGTACAGGCTGGCGGAGGCAATCTTCTAAGGGGCTGGCGTCAGCGTCTAAGTCTAGAAAACTGGCGCGGGGATCTCTTCGGTGGCCTGACGACGGCAATTGTGTCCTTGCCGATGGCCCTAGCCTTTGGAGTGGCTTCCGGGGCGGGGCCAGTGGCAGGTTTGTACGGGGCGGTGTGTGTGGGCTTTTTTGCGGCCCTGTTCGGCGGTACCCCCACCCTTATCTCCGAGCCCACCGGGCCGATGACGGTGATGATGACAGCAGTCATTGCCAAGGTTACCGCCCGCTATCCCGAGCAGGGGCTGGCGCCGGCCTTCACGGTGGTCATGCTGGGGGGCCTGTTTCAGATCTTGTTTGGATCCCTGAAGCTGGGCAAATACATTACCCTCATGCCCTATAGCGTTATCTCCGGCTTTATGTCGGGGATTGGCTGGATCATGATTTTGCTGCAGATCCCGCCGCTGTTGGGCTACGCCAGCCAGGGGGGAGTCATTGGGGCCGTGCGGAACCTGCCGACCTACCTGCTCAACCTCAAGGTGCCGGAACTGGGGTTAGGTCTGCTAACGCTGGCAATCCTTTTTGGCTATCCCAAGCCTTGGCGGCGGGCGGTGCCGCCTCAGTTGGTGGCCCTGGTGCTGGGAACGTTGGTGGCCAGCTTGTTCATGGCGGATTGGGATTTGCGGCGCATTGGCCCCATCCCCACTGGCTTGCCGCAGGTGCAATGGCCCCAGCTGCCCTTTGCTGCCTTGGCCAGCCTGGTGTTGGACGGGGTGGTGCTGGGCATGCTGGGCTGCATCGATACCCTCTTGACGGCGGTGATTGCCGACAACCTCACGCGCACCCGCCACGACTCTGACCAAGAGCTGATTGGGCAGGGAATTGCCAACCTGGTCTCTGGCTTCCTGGGGGGCTTGCCGGGGGCCGGCGCCACCATGGGCACGGTGGTGAATATCCAGTCGGGGGGACGTACCCCCTTGGCCGGTATCCTCCGCGCCCTCATCCTCTTGATGGTGGTGCTGTTTGCCGCTCCCCTGACCCAAGGGATCCCGATGGCCGTGCTGGCGGGGATTGCTTTCAAGGTGGGGGTGGACATCCTCGACTGGAGCTTCCTGAAGCGGGCCCACCGCCTCTCCCTCAAAGGGGCAGCCATTATGTACGGGGTGATGTTCATGACCGTATTTGTGGATCTCATCGCCGCCGTGGGAGTGGGGGTGTTCGTGGCCAACTTGCTCACCATCCAGCGCCTGAGCGAGCTTCAGTCGGAAGAGGTGAAAGCCATTACCGATGCGGACGATGCCGTAGACCTCACCCCGCGGGAAAAGGAATTGCTGCGCCAGGGCCGCGGCCAGGTGCTGTTGTTTTACTTGAGCGGCCCGATGATCTTCGGGGTTTCCCAGGCCATTTCCCGCCAATATCAGGCGGTAGCCTCCTGCCAGGCTTTGGTGGTGGACCTATCGGATGTGCCAATGCTGGGGGTTTCGGCGACCCTCTCCCTGGAAAATGCCATTCGCGAGGCCCTAGATCGCGGCAAACAGGTGTGGATTGTCGGCGCCAGAGGCCGCATCCGGCAGCGCTTGGAAAGCCTACGTTTGCCCCTGCCGGCGGAGCGGTTTGTGGAAAGCCGAGAGGCCGCTTTGGCCGGGGCCGTCGCCCACTTGGGCTTGGCGGCAAAACCCAGCCCCCTAGTTTGAGCCATCTCGACTGGCCCGAGGACAAAAGCTGTAGGCTTTTTGCAGCACCTCTATGGACTGGAAGGGTCGGATTGCCTACTTGGCAACCCTGCATCGCAAAGAGGAGGTGATTGCCCCTCTCTTGGCCGAGCATCTGGGGATCCAGGTGCAGGTGATACCTCTAGACACCGACCAATTCGGCACCTTCTCGCGGGAGCGCCCCCGGCCAGGGGATCCCCTCCACACCCTACGTCTAAAGATCGAGAGAGCCCGCCAAGCTTACCCTGCCCCCTTGGTTTTGGCCAGCGAGGGATCCTTCGGCCCCCATCCCCAGATCCCTTGGATTCCTTGGAACCAGGAATGGGTCATGCTCAAGGTTTTTGAATCCGGCGCGGATCCCTTGGAGCTGGTGGGCTATGCAGAAAGTACCCAAACCAATTTCAGCCATCGCTGGGTGCAAAGTTTTGCGGAAGCGCTTGACTTTGCCCAAAAAGTCGGTTTCCCCGAGCATGCCCTGATCGCCCTCGACCAGCCGGAAAACCCCCAAGTTATCCACAAAGGGATCCAAGACGAAGCAACCCTGAGGCAGGTGGTGGAGGAGCTGCTGGCCCGGCAGCAGGGGCTGCACCTGGAAACCGACATGCGGGCCCTGTACAACCCAACCCGCCTGCAGGTCATCGCGGCAGCCACCCAAAACCTCATTGCCAAAGCCCAAAGCCTTTGCCCAGCCTGCGGCACTCCCGGCTACTGGCGCATCCGCCCCCTGGCAGGCTTGCCCTGCGGCCAGTGTGGTGCTCCCACCCCTGTAACCAAGGCATGGGTGTATGGCTGTGCCCGCTGTTCCCACACCCACACCGAGCCTGTGGCAGAGACCTGGGCGGATCCGGCTCAGTGCCCTTTTTGCAACCCCTAGCTTCCAGAGGCTTCATGATTCCGGTGCAAGGGCAAGGCTCGGGAAGCAAAAAAGGGATCCGTCGCCGCGGATCCCTAAGTTGTTTTTAACCTAGGCAGGACAGCAAGGGGTTAGAAGGTAAACACTGCCCGCAGAGCGCCCACACCAATGGTTGGGTCGTTGTCTCCTGGCCTGCCGCCGTTGGGGTTGCTTACAAAATAGGCAGCAGGTGTCAAGGTAATGTACTCATTGACCGGGAAGCTGTAGTAGACGTCCACTATGAAGGGGCGGGTATCCCACACTCCGTCGTTGTCTGTGGTCACGATTGGCTGGCCGAAGACCACACCACCTTTGGCACCCTCCACGAACAGATCCGGGAAGACAAAGCCAAACAGCCAGCCGTTGAAGCTTTCGTCACCTGGATCGATAGTGCCAGCCGGTACCACATTAGGCAGGTTGTAATCGACATTGCCAGCGGTGAACCAGCCGGACACCGTAATCCGTGGACTTACATCCCACTTAGCGGCCACCGTAAAGGCATTGACCTGCGCAGAGGTGGTTACCTCAGTCTGGCGCAGCGGCCCTCGGAAGAGGTTACTGCCGGTGGCCAAGAAGCTGGGGCCTTTTGTAGCATCCTGCAGATAGGTGGTGGCGAACTGCAGGTAGAACTCCAGCTCTTTTGTAGGCAAAAAGCCCAGCTCCACCGTGTGAGCGCTGTCGTTGCCCGTCAAACCGCTGTCACCAAAGCCTCTGCCTAAGGCCTGGGCGCCGCGAGTGCTGTAGGCGTAGGCTAAGCGAAGCTGGTCGCTGAGACGATAGCGGAAGCCAAACAGCGTTCCACTAGGCACATCTCCCGTGGAGTTGGGAAGGTCGGCAAAGTCAGAAAGGGCATCGAAGGGAACGCTGTATTGAAGGACGCTGGACACCCCTGTGCCTGTGATGCCGGCGTAAATGGTGGCAGCGCGGTTAAAGGCAGGGAACTGATAGACCAACTGGGCCAGGGTGAAAGTGCCACCGCCACCACCGCCAAAGCCAACGCCTGGATCCCCAGAGAAGAAGGCGGTTACCGCATCGCGAGCCTGCAGGCGGATGCGCAAACGGTCGCGGCCAGCAAAGGAGGCGTCGAAGTTCAGCCGCACCCGATAGGGCAGGGTCATGTTGGCTTGGTTCTGCTCAGCCACAACCCTTCCCCCAACAACCCGATCCTCTGTCAGGGCGCTGCCCAGAATAGCCGTAATCACCTGGGCATTCAACTTGGTAACCGGGTTGAAGACCTTGCCTTTGAGGTCGTTAATATCGGCCTCTGCTGCCTCTACCCGCCCCCGTAGAGCCGCCAGCTCAGCCGCAAACTCCTCCTGCAGCCGCTGCAGCGTAGCCAAGTCCTCTTTGGAAACCTTGTCGGCTAGCCCAGCAGCGATCAGCTCGTTGATGCGATCCAAGCAGGCGTTCATCCCAGCGGCAAACTCATAGCGGGTCATGGCCCGGTTGCCGCGGAAGGTGCGGTCGGGGTAGCCGGCAATACAGCCGTAACGCTCGACCAGAGATTGCAGCGCCTGGAAAGCCCAGTCAGTAGGCTGCACATCCGAAAGTTCAGAGATGGAGGTGACAGGCCCCGTCGCTTGGGCATAGGCCACCCCAGGGGTCAAGACTGCCGCTGCACCTAGAGTCCCAGCCAGCAGCGTTTTCCAGTAGTTCGCGTGTTTTGCGGGCATGTTTCTCTCCTTGTTCTCTGTCCTCACACCTGTCTTGGCTGTAGCAGTGCCTTCTAAAAGTAACAGGTCGTCTACCTCGAGAGCGAGCCTGACAATTGCGGACTTTAGAAGAACAACATAGTACAGCCCCAGTCCATACCGTCTACCACTTTACACACTTTTTGAGCCAGACTCAATGCGAGATCCCCAGGGCTAGATAATTCAGGCTCCACACCCATTACTCTACCCCAGGGATCCGGCCCTGGCTAGCGGGTGTATCCCCCAAACTGCCAGCCTGGATGGGGATGGGCGGTACCGGACTCGAACCAGTGACATCCTGCTTGTAAGGCAGGCGCTCTACCGCTGAGCTAACCGCCCTTGGGGATCCCGGCTACTGAGTTTAGCATTGGCGGGCGCTATCTCCCCATGCCCAGGCTCTGGGCTTTCTGGTACACCTTGCCCTCGGTGAGCAGGGAAGGGGCAATGCAGATCTCCACCTGCTGCATTTCCTTGAGGTTGGCAGCGCCCAGGGTGGCCATGCTGGTGCGCAGAGCACCCCAGAGGTTGTGGGTGCCGTCATCGAGGCGGGCGGGGCCGCACAAGATTTCTTCCAGGGTGCCGGTGCATCCCACGCGGATGCGGGTGCCGCGGGGCAAGACGGGGCTAGGAGTGGCCATACCCCAGTGAAAGCCGCGACCGGGCGCCTCTTGGGCACGGGCCAAAGGGGATCCGATCATCACCGCATCGGCCCCACAGGCAATGGCCTTGCAAATGTCGCCACCGGTCACCAATCCCCCATCGGCAATCACAGGGACATAGGTGCCGGTTTCCGCCAAAAACTGCTCCCGTGCAGCGGCACAGTCGGCAATCGCGGTAGCCTGTGGCACCCCCACCCCCAACACGCCGCGGGAGGTACAGGCAGCCCCCGGGCCGATGCCCACCAGGACCCCCGCTGCTCCTGCTTGCATTAGCTCTAGGGCCACCTCGTAGGTGACGCAGTTGCCCACCACTACGGGAATGGGCATAGAGCGGCAGAACTGGGCCAAATCGAGCTTTTGCATGCCCTCAGGCACCTTGTGGTGGACGGAAACCACAGTGGCCTGGACGAAAAACAGATCCCCCCCCGCTTCCGCGACCAGGGGGCCGTATTGGGCAGCGTGGGCGGGCACACAGCTAGCGGCAGCAATGGCGCCGGCAGCTTTGATCTGGCGAATGCGCTCTTGGATTAGCTCTGGCTTGACCGGCTCGCTGTAGAGGCGCTGCATCAGGGGGACGAACTCGTCTTTGCCAACTGCGGCAATCTGCTCCAGCACCTCGTCGGGATCCGCGTAGCGAGTTTGGATCCCGTCTAGGTTCAGCACTCCAAAAGCTCCCAGCTTGGAGAGCAAAATCGCCATCTTGACGTCCACCACGCCATCCATGGCGCTGGCAATGATGGGGATGGGTCGTTGGATCCCTCCTATAGTGAAGTGGGTATCCACCAGGCTGGGATCCAGGGTTCGCCTGCCCGGCACCAGCGCAATCTCATCCAGTCCGTAAGCCCGTCTTGCCTGTCGATTGCGGCCCAGTTGGACGTTCATTTCTTTCCTCTTTAGCAAGAGGATCCCTTAATTAATCATGCCGCCAAGGAGGTCTCTAAAGCCAGAGAAAGTTTTGGAGTCAACTGGCTTCTTGGGCAAGGGTGTGAAGATGTGCCCTTCCTGCAGACTTCCGAAGCTGTGGCAGCGCTGGGATCCCCAGCGGAAGCCGTAGAGGGCAATGTAGGCGCACATCAAGGCATCGACTTGGTCTTCGTAGTTTTTGAGCTGGCGGCCCCTGAGGGATCCCACCTCCACTTGGAGCAGGGGCTCGTGGCCCTGCAGAGAGGGATCGGCGCTGGCCAAGGCGCGCAGATGTTGCTGGTACAGCCGCCAGGCCTGTTCTCGCTCCTGCCAGCTGCGGCGGGGACGCGCCTTGTAGGGGAGGCTGCGGCTAAGGCCAAACAGGCTCACGATGGCACTGTGGGGGAAGACTTCAGTAACCTGACGGGCCAAGCGCCCCTGCTCGATGCTGGCCTGCTCCTGAAAGCCATAGCGGGCGAGGGCTTGCACCAGCGCTTCTCCTCGCACCTGGCCATTTCTTTCCAGAAGCCGGCGGTTGGCCGGGTGGGCGCCGGCAGCGTAGGGTCGAAACACACGGTTGAGCTCGGCTTCTGCCTGCCGCTGGCCCCTCAAGTTAGGAACGCGCAAGGGGGCATCCACTGCCACCAGGCAGGGATCCCCTCCCGCTTGGGCTTGGATGTAGTCCACAATTTCCTCATTGGTCCCCAGAAGGCGGCTGTCCAGGAGGTAGCCTGTCAGGTTTTGAATGGCGGGATCCCGAATCTCCACCTCCAGCGTCGCCACCCCCGAAGGGTTGCGGGCTGACCAGGCCAGATCTAGGCCAATGCAGACTAACCGTGCCACGCCGCCTTCTCCTCTGCGCCCCCTGGGAGAAGGAAAAGGGATCCCACCTGGGATCCCAAAAGCAGTCAGCTTTGCCCTGGCAAGGCAGCAGACTCTCTGCTAACTGGAGAAGCTGCCGCCTCTTCGTGCCGGAGGATTAGTAGTCGTAGTCATCCGCGCCGCCGCCACCGCCAGCTGGCTTGTTGTTCTTGGGCTCGGGCTTGTCCACCACAATAGCTTCGGTGGTGAGCACCATGCCGGCAATCGAGGCAGCGTTTTGCAGGGCAGAGCGGGTGACTTTGGCCGGGTCAACGATACCCGCTTCGAACATATCCACATAGGCGTCGTTCTGGGCATCGTAACCCACTGTGAAGGGCTTCTCTTTCACCCGCTCCAGCACAATCGAGCCGTTCTGGCCGGCGTTCTCGGCAATGCGGCGCAGCGGAGCGCCCAGAGCACGGGCCACCAGCATAGCCCCCACCAGCTCATCGCCGGACAGGTTGGCCTGCGCCCACTCCGTAACCGCCGGAATCAGGTGGGCCAGAGTGGTGCCGCCGCCGGGGACGATCCCCTCTTCTACCGCCGCCTTGGTGGCGTTGATGGCATCTTCCAGGCGCAGCTTGCGATCCTTCATTTCCGTTTCGGTGGCCGCGCCCACTTTAATCACCGCCACACCGCCAGCTAGCTTGGCCAGGCGCTCTTGCAGTTTTTCTTTGTCGTAGGTGGAGTCAGTCTCTTCAATTTGGCGACGGATTTGCTCGCAACGGGCTTTCACCGCCGCTTCGTTGCCCTCCGCCACGATGGTGGTGTGGTCTTTGGTTACCGTGACGCGGCGAGCCGAGCCAAAGGACTCAAGACGCGCGTTCTCCAGCTTCAGGCCGCGCTCCTCGCTAATCACTTCGCCGCCGGTGAGGATGGCGATGTCCTCCAGCATGGCCTTGCGGCGATCCCCAAAGCCAGGCGCTTTCACCGCCACCACGCTCAGCACGCCCCGCAGCTTGTTCACCACCAAGGTGGCCAGGGCTTCCTTCTCAATGTCTTCGGCGATGATCAGCAGCGGACGACCGGCGCGGGCCACTTGCTCCAGAACCGGCACCAGGTCTTGCACCAGGGTAATCTTCTTGTCGGTGATCAGGACGTAGGGGTTCTCCAGAACCGCCTCCATCCGCTCCGTGTCAGTGACGAAGTAGGGGGAGATGTAGCCTTTGTCAAAGCGCATCCCCTCCGTCACTTCCAGCTCGGTGGTCATGGACTTGCCTTCTTCTAGGGAGATCACCCCCTCGCGGCCCACTTTTTCCATGGCCTCGGCAATCATGCGGCCCACTTCCTCATCGTTGCCAGCGGAAATGGCCGCCACCTGGGCAATGGCTTTGGAGTCTTCTACTGGGCGGGCATGTTCAGCAATTTTGTCCACTAGGAACTTCACCGCCTTGTCAATGCCGCGCTTGAGGGCGATGGGGTTGGCGCCAGCAGCCACGTTCTTGAGCCCTTCTTTCACCATGGCGTGGGCCAAGACCGTAGCTGTAGTGGTGCCGTCGCCAGCGATGTCGTTGGTCTTAGAGGCAGCTTGACGGATGAGAGAAACTCCCGTGTTTTCAATGTGGTCTTCCAGCTCAATTTCTTTGGCAATGGTTACCCCATCGTTAACAATCTGGGGTGCGCCAAATTTTTTCTCCAGCACCACGTTGCGCCCTTTGGGGCCAAGGGTAACGGCTACGGCCTCTGCCAAAATGTCCATGCCGTGTTCAAGAGCGCGACGGGCTTCTTCGCTGAAAATAATCGACTTAGCCATAGTCAACCTCCAACGGTCAGCCAACGAAGGATAAGCTAGAAGCTAGCAGCAGTTGGTCTCTTTTACAGCACTTGCTGCCTCTTGCTAGAACTACTGAACAATGGCGAGGATGTCCCGCTCAGCTAGCAGCACATACTCCTCGGTACCCAGCTTCACCTCCGTGCCGGCGTACTTGGAGTAGAGCACTCTGTCGCCTACTTTCAGCTCTATTGGAATAACCTTGCCATCGTCATTGCGCTTGCCAGGACCGACCGCAACCACTTCCCCTACTTGGGGTTTCTCTTTGGCAGTGTCAGGCAAAAAGATCCCGCCTGCGGTTTTCTCATCCTGCTGGGCAACTTTCACCAGCACACGGTCGCCCAGCGGTTTCAGCGTAGAGACGTTCAGCGTTACTGCAGCCATACTAAGTGTCCTCCGTGATGCCTATGGCAGGAAGTCAAAGGGTGATTGAGGAGTCAACTAAACTTGCATCCATTGAGGCTTTAGCACTCTCGGCTTCCGAGTGCTAGTTTATCAGTCAGCTCTGCAGCCTGACAATAGCTGCAACGACAGACGAGGCGGTTGGGTGTGGATCTCCCGACTTCCTCTGCGCCTTTTGGGGGAGGAGAGGCGGTGCGAATTCCCTTGTTTCAGGTGGATGCCTTTACGGCAGTGCCCTTTAGGGGCAATCCGGCAGCGGTTTGCTTGCTGTCCCAGGAGCTGCCGCAGGAGCTGTTGCAGGCAATTGCGGCAGAGAACAATCTGTCGGAAACAGCTTTTTTGCTGCCCCAGGGATCCTGGGATGGCCTCCCCCACTACAGCCTGCGCTGGTTTACCCCCACAACGGAAGTGGATCTCTGTGGGCACGCCACCCTAGCTGCTGCCCATGTGCTCTTGAGCGAAGTTCACCCAGAAGCTCAGGAGGTGGCCTTCTCCACCCGCAGTGGCCAGGTGTTGGTGCGGCGGCAAGGAAAGCGGCTAGCGATGGATTTCCCCTCCCAGACTCCCCAACCTTGGCTGGAAGCGCAAGAACAGGTGGCGGCGGCCTTGGGGATCCCTCCTCTAGAGTTGTACTGCGGCAGCATGGGGGTAGCGGTGCTGGCTTCGGCGCAGCAGGTGCGGCAAGTCCAGCCGAATCGGGCTCAGGTGGAGGCGCTCCCTGTCTCCGGGTTAATCGTCACCGCTGCCGGAGCAGATTCAGAGGAGGGAGCGGATTTTGTTTGCCGCGTTTTCGCCCCCCGCTTGGGGATTCCGGAGGATCCCGTAACCGGCTCTGCCCAGTGTCTGTTGGCGCCTTATTGGTCGGAGCGGCTGGGTCGAACTGAGCTCAGGGTGCGGCAGCTCTCGACGCGGGGGGGTGAGCTCTGGTGTCGCTATCTCGGCGCTCGGGTGGAGATTGCCGGGCAGGCAGTGCTGGTGATGGTGGGAGAGCTGAGGATTCCTTAGAAAAAACACCCCGGCTGGTTCCGGGGTGCTGGGAATGATGGGAAGAGTGGGGCTAGCCCAAAAGTTCTGCCGCCTGAATAAGTTCCACTTGCTTTTTCTTGAGTACCAAGAGGAGCTGAGTGATAGCCACTGCCGCCAGGAAGGCCACCATCCACTTCACCCGATCCGGGCTCTGCAGCACCAGATCCCGCTCCACTTGGCCAAAGCCGCCCACGTTGGGGTTGTTGGTAACCGGATCCCCTTCTTTGACGCTGTCGCCAATGTTAACCACCAACTCCGGCCCCGGCGGCACCACCAGATGCTGGATACCGTTCTCAGTTTCGAAGCTGAGCACTCGCGTGCCCGGCAACTCGTATTCGGGTGGCACCAGGGCGGCCAGCTCTGCCGGCAGGTCGCTAAGATCCGACTCGATAGTGGCGATGCTGGTCAGGCGGCCGGTGGCGGGAGCGCGGAAGACGTTGTTGTTGCTGAGGCTGCCATCGGGGTTGATCTGGCCACGGCCCCGGTTGGCGCCAATGTAAACCCGATATTTCATGAAAGCCACTGAGGGATCCTCTTTCGGGTCAGGGGCTACCACCGGGAAGACGATTTCCTGGTGCTGCTCACCGGGCAACGGCCCCACCAGAAGGATGTTGGGCTTCTGGTCACTGTAGGGGGTGATGTAGGTCTCAGCGGTCTCCTGCCGCTGCTTTTCGGTCATTTCCTCCTCGGTGGCCAGGCGGAAGCCCTCTGGCAAGATCACCACCGCGCCAACATTCAAGCCGCCCTTGCTGCCATCTGCTAGCACCTGCTGCTTGCTTAGGTCGTAGGGAATCCCAACTTTAATGGTGAACACCTGACCGGGGGTAACCGCCTGCGGCACTTCCGCCCGGACAGGCATGGCGTTCAGGTGGCAGTTGGCGCAGACAATTTTCCCTGTTGCCTCGCGGGGGTTGTCGTAGGCCATCTGGGCATAGTAGGGGTAGGCTGCTGCTGGCGAAGATGCTATGACCACTAGCAGCAGCGCACACAAGGCCAAGGAAAAAATTTGCTTCATAAGCTCAACTCAAAATTGCAATTCCAATCTGCAAAAGCTCTTTGGATCCTTTCCTCGAGAGCCTGTGGACGCTTTGGCCAAGACCAACGTCGTGCCTTCTTCAGGCTTTCCTCTTGCCACCGCCAGCTCTGCAATGGCGCGCTTTAGGCCTCGCGGAAATCGGGGCCCTGCCAGGGGCTAAAGCGAATGTTGTCGCCGTCCACCGTGACGCTGACTAGCTCCAACGAACGGGGAGCCGGCCCCCGGATGACCTTGCCATTGGCTGCGTATTGGGATCCGTGACAGGGGCACTTGAAGAGGTTTTCTCCTGCATTCCAGGGCACCACGCAGCCGAGGTGGGTGCAGACGGCGTTGAGGCCGTAGTTAGCCACCGCTCCATTGTCGATCACGATGTAGGTGGGATCTCCCTTCAAGCCCTGGGCCAGAACGCGATCCGTAGCCGCGTGGGTAGCTAGCAGCTCGCTGACGCGAATTGGCCTGCCGAGGGCATCTTGGGCAATTACCCCCTCCCCTGTCCCACCGGCAGAGGGAGGAATGAAATACTTCACCACTGGGTAGAGGGCACCCACGACCACCACCCCCACCGAGCCGCTGAGAAGGGCGTTCAAGAGAACCCGCCGGCTCATGGGGGGCGCCTCAAAGTTGCTCATCGCTTCGGTCATAATGGTCAGGAAAGCCTGAGAAGTTTTAACGTTCGTTGACAAACGACACCATCCTAACCGAGCCCCCTAGCCAATTTCATTAAGAAATGCAAAGCTAGGAGCAGCTCGAGGGGGAGGCCGATGCATCCAAGCCAACCTATGAGGGGATCCGAGTTGCAAGCTTTGCTGCGGGAGAAGTGGGGCTGCTCCTACGACGTGCAGCTGCGCCGCTTGGGGGGTAGGGTGGTGTTGTTGGTGATGTGGCGCTACCTAGAGCAGCCCTCTTTCCCCTTGACGGAGGCCGAGTATCTGGCTCGCCTGGAGTCGGTGATGGCCCATCTGCAGGCTTGGGGTGTGTGGGAAACGGTGCGGCGAGAAATTGAGGCTACCCGCCAGAAACCTCGCATAGGCAAGGCGGTGGCCATTCCTCTGAATTTGCAAGGGGTGGGAGAGCGGGCCTGCGAGTGGCTGCTGTAGCCTGGCTCTTCTCTACAACGGAAAACTCCACCGGCTTGCGGCTATCCAACTTCCACCAGGCCGGCCTGCAGGGCCTGCAAAAACTGGCGGGCGGTGCGACCGGAGAAGCCGTTCTGCTGCTGAGCCCAGATCAGCGCTTGGCGGCGCAAGGTATCTAAAGGCTGAGAGAGGCCCAGCCGCTGCGCCAAGTGTTCCACCGTAGCCAGATAGTCGGCTTGGCTAAAAGGGGCAAAGGTAAGGGTAAGGCCAAAGCGATCCCGCAGCGACAGCTTTTCCTGCACCGTATCCCAGGCGTGGATCTCTTGATCTTGGGGGTTGGGACGATCGCCAAAAAACTCGCGGATAAGGTGGCGGCGGTTGCTGGTGGCATAGAGGCGCACATTGGGCGGCGGTGGGACGAGATCTCCCTCTAGGAGCACCTTGAGCTGCTTAAACTCGGTTTCGTCCGCCTCAAAGGAGAGGTCGTCTACAAATAGGACAAAGGGCAGCGCTTGCTGTCGCAGCTCCGCCAAGATCTCCGGCAACTGCATCAAGTCTCTGGGTCTTAGCTCCAGTAGGCGCAGTCCCTGCGGGCCGTAGCGGCGCAACAACGCCTTCACCAGCGAAGACTTGCCGGTGCCCCGCGCTCCGTAGAGCAACACATGCAAAGCCGGATCCCCCCGCAGCAGCGCTTCGGTGTTGGCGGCCAGCTGCTGTTTCTGCCGTTCGTAGCCGTAAATCTCTTCCCATTCGGGCAAGTCGGGAGCAGGGATCCCTTCTAGCCCTGCTGGCCCCCAGCGAAAGGCCCAATAGCGGCCACAGAGCCCTGCCCCTGCTTGGCGGTAGTGGGCAATCAAGGCCTCTAGGCTCTGGCCCCAATCGGCCAAGGGGCGAGGATCCCAGCCAGAGCTGCTGCTGTTTTCATCTGGCCAGGAGATCCCTAGGCCCAGCGCCTGCATTTGCTCGGCGATCGTCTCCTGGCTATTGGCTAGGATTTGCAGGCAACGGAGATCGTGGCGGGCCGCTTGCAGAAGGGGTGCTGGGATCCCTTGCGGTTGCAGCGCCGCCCGCGAGAAAGGGTTATCGGCCCAGCGGATCTCCCGGATCAGCCACTCCCGCCAGCTCAAGCCCTGCTGGGCCAAAAGCTCAAACCAACGCCCATAGGCTCTCCAGCAGGGCAAGGGATCCCCGCTCATCAACTGCTGAATGAGCTCCTGCCAGGCTAGGGCCAGGGGATGGGCGCAGATGTCCCGAAACACCAGCAGCCTAGCCGCCGCTTCCGCCGCTTCTTCTAGGGGAGTCATTACGGCCCGCTACCCCAAGCCTTGCGCCAAGAGGGCTGCCTCCAAGTAGCGCGAAGGGGCACCCTACTACCTACTATGCAACAAACCTTAACCCTGGTTTGTCAGCTAGCCTTCACCCCCACCCAGGTGGCTAAGCCCTGCTTGCGCCAGGGGTGCGGGCCACGGTGGTCAACCGCTGGATAAGCTTGGCTTAGCTAGAGGGACAAACAAGCTAGCATTGTAAAAAATCTTTGCCCTGACTGGGTTTCTATGACTGACGTCCCCGTCTCCCGCATTCGCAACTTTTCCATCATTGCCCACATTGATCACGGCAAGTCTACCCTTGCCGACCGGCTGCTGGAGGCAACCGGCACCGTCTCAGCCCGCGAGATGAAGCCGCAGCTTCTAGACAGCATGGAACTGGAGCGGGAGCGGGGCATCACCATCAAGCTACAGGCGGCCCGCATGAACTACCGTGCCCAAGACGGCCAGGACTATGTCCTCAACCTCATCGATACGCCAGGGCATGTGGATTTTTCCTACGAGGTCTCCCGCTCGCTGGCTGCCTGTGAAGGGGCGCTGTTGGTGGTGGATGCTTCTCAAGGTGTGGAAGCCCAAACCCTGGCCAATGTTTACCTGGCTTTGGAGAACAACCTGGAAATTATCCCCGTCATTAACAAAATTGACTTGCCTAGCGCCGACCCCGAGCGAGTCATTGCCGAGATCGAGCAGGTGATCGGCCTTGACTGCAGCGGGGCGATCCTAGCCTCTGCCAAAGTGGGCCTCGGTATCTCAGAGATTCTCGAGGCTATTGTGCAGCGGGTACCGCCGCCGCAGGATACGGTAGCGGATCCCTTGCGGGCTTTGATCTTCGATAGCTACTACGATCCCTACCGGGGTGTGATTGTCTATGTGCGCATTGTGGATGGGGAGGTGAAAAGGGGGGACAAGATTTGCTTCATGGCCTCTGGCCGGGAGTACGAGGTTACTGAGCTGGGAGTGATGCGCCCCCACCAAGAGCCGGTTGAGTCTCTCCACGCCGGGGAAGTGGGCTACATTGCCGCTGCCATTAAAAGCGTTGAGCACGCCCGCGTGGGGGACACCATCACCCTCGTTCATCGCAGGGCTCCTGAGCCTCTGCCCGGCTACAAAGAAGCCAAGCCAATGGTGTTCTGTGGACTTTTTCCCAGCAACTCGGATCAGTACGCCGAACTCAAAGAGGCCTTGGAAAAGCTGAAGCTCAACGATGCCGCTCTCCACTTTGAGCCGGAAGTCTCCCCTGCCATGGGCTTTGGCTTCCGCTGTGGTTTCTTGGGCCTCCTCCATATGGAGGTGGTTCAGGAGCGGCTAGAGCGGGAGTACGACCTGGACCTGGTGATTACAGCCCCAACGGTGGTTTATCAAGTTACCCTCAACAATGGCTCGGTGCTCCGGGTTGATAACCCCAGCAAGCTGCCTCCTCCCAACGAGCGCCTTAGCATTGAGGAGCCCATTGTCCGCGTGGAGATGATTTTGCCGGAGGAATTCGTTGGCGCGGTGATGGAGCTGTGCGAGACCAAGCGCGGCATCTTTAAGGATATGAGGTATCTGGCTCAGGGCCGCACGACGCTGGTGTACGAATTGCCTCTGGCGGAAGTGATCACTGACTTTTTTGACCAGTTGAAATCTCGCACCCGCGGCTACGCCAGCATGGACTACCAAATGGTGGGCTATCGGGCTGACGATCTGGTGCGCTTGGATATCCTCATCAATGGCGAGCCGGTGGACGCTCTCTCCACGATTGTGCATCGGGACAAAGCCTTTCAGGTGGGCCGGTCTCTAGTGGCTAAGTTGCGCGAGCTCATCCCACGCCACCAGTTTGAGGTGCCCATCCAAGCGGCGATTGGCTCGCGCGTCATTGCCCGCGAAACTATCCCTGCGCTGCGCAAAAATGTTTTGGCCAAGTGCTACGGGGGAGACGTAACTCGCAAGCGCAAGCTGCTGGAAAAGCAAAAAGAAGGGAAAAAGCGCATGAAGGCGCTGGGAACAGTGGATGTGCCCCAAGAGGCGTTTATGGCAGTGTTGAAGTTGCAAAATGACTAACCTAGCTTTGCGGCGCGAGGAGGTGTTGGCCTGGCTGCAGGAGCGGGTGCCTCCTCCCCGCCTGCGCCACATCTTGGGAGTCGAGGCAATGGCCCGGCAACTGGCGGCTCACTACGGATTGGATGAGGAGAAAGCCGCTTGGGCAGGTCTGATGCACGACTTAGCTAAGTCTTTCCCGGCGGAGCAACTGTTGCAGCGGGTAGCTCGGGAGCGGGAGCTAGACGAGATTGAACGGGCTGAGCCCCACATCCTCCACGCCGAGGTGGGCTCCCTGTTGGCGCGGGAACAGTTTCAGGTGCAGGATGCGGAGATCTTGGCGGCCATCGCCAACCACACCCTAGGCCAGCCCGGCATGGGTCCGCTTAGTTGTGTGGTTTTTGTAGCCGATGCTCTGGAACCCAACCGCGGCAGTAGCCCAGAGCTGGAGCAGTTGCGGCGCCTGGCTTTTGTAGATTTATCTAAAGCTGTGGTGGGGGTTTGCGATCTAAGCCTGAGATTTTTGCTAAACCGGAATCAGGTGGTTCATCCACGCACCCTCATGACTCGCAATTATTTCCTGCTCCATCCTTTGGATCAAAAGGATTTCCAGAGGTCTGCGTCTCCAGTTCTTTCCGTCGTTTCAGGAGGGTCTTAGTTGCTACAGCTCATGCCTGCCCGTGCCAGGGATCCCGTCTATCGCATGGCGCTGAGTGCAGCTCGCGCAGCGGAAGAAAAAAAAGGTGGCGACATTGTCCTGCTGGATGTATCTCGGGTTTCCACACTGGCAGACTACTTTCTTCTAGTCAGTGGCTACTCGCTGACGCAAGTGCGCGCCATTGCCCAGGCAATTGAGGAAAGGCTTTGGGAGGAGTGGCAACGGACACCGCAGCGCATTGAAGGTCAAGACTCAGGCTCGTGGATCCTCATTGACTACGCCGATCTCATCGTCCACGTGATGATGCAAAACGAAAGGGAGTACTACGACCTGGAGTCTTTTTGGATCCAAGCCGAACGGGTTGAGTTGCCTTTAGCCGGCTAGATCCCTAGCTCTGCGGGTCGACCTTTCAGACTAGGGCTTTGCCGGTTTTCCCTAGTCGGCTGTCAAGAAATATGTGAAGCACGTAAAGTTTTTAATAGTTCCACAGTTTCTTACATAGTTGCGTGCTAGCATAAACGCCGAGGAGTAGTAAGACCCTTGTTTCCAGGTGCAGAAGAGTTTCTATAGTCTTTGTTAAAGTTCCCACTCTGCACTTTCCAAAACGCCGATAATTTCCCGCTGGCGGTAATGCCAGCAGGAGCACAAGGTTAATAATTGACGACAGCTTCCTGCTAGTGAGGGAGTTGATCTACTTTGGCTTGAATGTCAAGCCTTTAGAGGAAAGTCCAGTGGCAAGAGCAGAGGAGAAGTAGGAGCTAGTGCCCTTTGTTTAATGCTTGTTTAAAAGCGGCCGAGATTCTTAGGAGGGAAGTTCTGATGGAAAAAATGTTGGTGAATATCATCGAGTACCTTGCATTGGCAGAACTGGAAACTTTACTCTGCACCGAGCACCCCCACCAGCAAGTGTTTCATGACGCCAAGGAGCGGGAATCCCTGCTGCAGCAGATTCTCAACCGGGTTCCCCCTGCTTATAGGTTGCTGGCTGCCGATGAATGCCCTAGCCGCGACCAGCTTAGCGCCTCAGAACTGGAGTTGCTCCGCTCGGTGGTGCGGGATGTGGTCAAGCAGAAGCTGCAACAGGACTCTTTTGAAGATCCCTACGTGGGAGCAGCGATGTCGGAGGTGTTCTACGGGTAGAAGGAGGGTTAGCTACACTGCGAAGGCGCTGCCTTAAATGCTGCCCGTTTACTATTCCGAAACTTTTCTTAGCCACAATACAGGTCCCTTTCATCCGGAACGCCCGGCCCGCCTGCAAGCTATTTCCAAAGCCCTGCGCAAGGCCCCTTTTGCCAACCAACTGGAGTGGCGGGATCCCCCCTTGGCTGAGCTGGGGGAGCTGGAGCGGGTCCACTCGCCTCGGCATATCCAACAGGTGGCCGAGCTGGCGGCAGCAGGTGGGGGTTACCTTGATGCCGATACAGTTGTCTCCCCAGGCAGCTTTGAAGCAGCGCGGCGGGCAGTGGGCGGCTGGATTGCTGCAGCGGCCTCGGCTTTGGCCACAGGACAGCCAGCTTTGGTGCTGTGTCGTCCGCCTGGGCATCACGCTGAGCCGGAGCGGGCAATGGGGTTTTGCCTCTTCAGTAACGCCGCCATCGCCGCCCTATGGGCACTAGAGCAGTCAGGGGTCAAGCGAGTAGCCATTTTTGATTGGGACGTACACCACGGCAACGGCACCCAGGCGGTGGTGGAGCGCCATCCCCAACTGGCCTATGCCTCCATCCACCAGTTTCCTCTCTACCCCGGCACAGGACTGGCCGAGGAAACCGGGATCCACGGCAACCTCTGCAACGTACCTCTGCCTGCAGGATCCGACTGGTCGGCCTACGAAAAAGCTTTGCAGGAGAAGGTTCTGCCTTTCCTAAAAGCCTTTCAGCCCGATTTGCTGCTGGTGAGTGCCGGCTTCGACTGTGCCAAAGGGGATCCCTTGGCCGATATGCTGCTAGAGCCGGAAGACTTTGGTCGCATGACCCGTCTTTGCTTGAAAGAGGTAACCTCTAAGGCCGTCTTTGGCCTAGAAGGGGGGTATAACCTGGAAAACTTGGCCCGCGGCTGGCTAAGTGTAGCCCAGGCCTGTCTAGAAGGCTAGCCTCTCCACTTCACCTTAGGTAGAATCTGCCGCACGTCCACCCGGTCCTTGTACTTGAGGGCGAAGTTAAGCAGCGAATCCAGCAGCGAATCCGACAGGTAGTGAGGCTGAAGGCCCAGATCTAGAAGCTTGGTGTTCTTGGCGTTGTAGTAGTGCTCTTCCAGCTCAACGCGGGGGTTCTCCAGGTGTTGGATTTCCACCTTCAAGCCCATGGCAGCCGCAGCCTTTTGCACCATCACTGCTAGCTGCTCCACACTAAATTGTTCAGTGAACTGGTTCATCACCCGGAACTGACCTGGCTCAGGAGGATTGGCGATGGCCAGCTCCACACAACGCACGGTGTCGCGAATATCCAAGAAGCCGCGCGTTTGACCCCCTTTGCCGTAGACTGTTAGCGGATGGCCGACTGCTGCCTGGACACAGAAGCGGTTGAGGGCTGTGCCAAACACGCCATCGTAGTCGAGGCGGTTGATCAGCACCTCGTCCATGCCTGTTTCTTCCGTAAGCACGCCATACACCACCCCTTGGTTCAGGTCGGTAGCCCGCAGGCCCCAGACGCGGCAAGCAAAGTGAATGTTGTGGCTGTCATGGACCTTGGAGAGGTGGTACATGGATCCCGGCTGCTTGGGATAGGGCAGGGTATCCTTGCGGCCGTTGTGCTCGATGGTGATGTATCCCTCCTCGATGTCAATGTTGGGAGTGCCGTACTCACCCATGGTGCCCAGCTTCACCAGGTGGCAGTCGGGAAATTCCTCCTTGATGGCATAGAGGATGTTGAGGGTGCCCACCACATTGTTGACCTGGGTCATCACCGCATGTTCGCGGCTAATCATCGAGAAGGGAGCAGAGCGCTGCTCGCCAAAGTGCACAATAGCCTCTGGCTCAAAGCGGCGCATGCAAGAAATTAGGGCTTGGTAGTTAGTAACATCGCAAACAAAGATGGGAATATCCTTGCCAGTCAGCCCCTTCCAGCGATCCACCCGCTGCTCAAGCTGGGCAATGGGTGTCAGACTAGAAACTCCCAGTTGCAGATCCCAAAGCCGGCGGATATACGAGTCGAGGATGGCCACCTCGTAGCCCCTGTTGGATAGGTACAGGGCCGTTGCCCAGCCACAGTATCCGTCACCACCAATAACTAAAACTCTCATTGGGGAAGCGGAATTCGCCTGTTCACGAATCTACCAAGTTATGGCACCAAAGACAAATACCTCAGGAGCCGCTCTGAAAGACTTATACAACCCCGAGCAAAAGCAGACTTTCACTCGGCGTTGAGGCTTTCTTCCTGCTTCCACGACCCGTAGCTAGTAGTAGAGTTCACCTCTACTACCCCGCCAGAGGGATCTCCACAGGCGTGACTTTCCCGCGAGCTGCAGGTAGTTGCTCCTTGCTATACCGGGCACACAGGCTAAGGACGGAGCCAACTTTAGCCCAGGCAAAACATCTACTCAAGAAGATTACCTGCTAGCCTACTAGCTCAGCCCATCTACGTCAAGGCAGAAGGTTAGTTGTGCCACAAAGTGGCCAATTGTCTAGTGAATCAAGGACTAGAGGAGAACCCACTTTTACCAGCGACTTAGCCAACCTGAGGAGGGTTATCCAGGGTGTAGACGGTGGTCTCAGCGGCAATGGCGCGGCGCACATAGACAGGAACCTGGTAAAGACCCAGGAGGGCAGTGCCATCGAGGAAGCGCAGTTCCCCTCGACTGGGATCCAAGTGCTGAGCCAGAAGCTGGTCGATCTGTTCCGGCTCCGGCCTGGAGGGGATAGGAGCCTGAGCTGCTAGGGCAAATCCAAGAGGCCCGCCGTAGGTGGTGGCGTAGATGGCGTAGGGCTGCACAGCAGCAAACACGGTTTTGAGGGTGTGAACGATGCGGGTGTGCTGCTCCAACTCCAAGGGGCTTGTCGGCCCAGCCTGGAGGGCAAAAGCTCCACCGGGCTGCAACTTGGATCGGATCTGGCAGAAAAACTCCTGGGTAAAGAGCCGGGCGGCAGGGCCAGCTTCCACAGGATCCGAAAGATCGGAGAGGATGACATCCCAAACCGGCTCTGTCTCCTGGAGAAAGTCGAAAGCGTCGGCAATCACTACCTGCGCCCGCGGGTCCTCAAAGGCCCCCTGGTGCATTTCTGGCAAGTGTTCCCGACAGGCCTCCACCACCTCTCCGTCGATGTCCACCATCACCGCCTGCTCCACCGAGCGCCAGCGCAGCACCTCCCGCAGCGTTGCCCCTTCCGCTCCCCCCAGTACAAGCACGCGCCGAGGGGTCCCACCCCCCTGGACAACTTGGAGAAGGGCGGGATGGACGAGCGCCTCATGGTAGAGGAACTCGTCCAGCGTGGTGGACTGCCAATGCCCATCCAGCATCAAGCCCTTGCCGTAGGCCCCCATTTCGGCAATCAGCATTTCCTGAAAGGGGGTCTTTCGGTAGGCCAGGATGCGTGTGATAGCAAAGGCAGTGTAGCTCCAGGGGGTAAAGTACTCCTGGGCCCAGAAGAAGTTCCTTGGCAGGTTCATGGGTAGCTTGGCAAAGGTGGTGCAATCTCAGCGCCTTCGTCTAGCTGTTTCACAACTAACTGCCTCAGGCAAGGGCGTCACTTCCTCAAGGGACGCCGGCTCCGTGGTTCGGCGAGGCAGCTTGCGCAGCGAATGCCGTCGCGCTTGAAAGACCTCAATCAAATATTCACAGGCTGCTTCAGGCCGCGTATGGCGCCCGCAGGTAAACACATCCACCGCTGCATAACCCACTTCAGGCCAGGTGTGGATGGAGATGTGGGATTCTCCTAAGAGGGCCAGCGCCGTGATTCCCTGCGGCTCAAAGGGATGGTAAAGCTCACCCAAAAGGGTGGAGTTGGAGCGTCTTGCCGCCTCCCGCAAGGCTTGCTGCACCAGGGAGACATCATCCAAGAGGTGGGCCGGGCAGTCGTACAGCTCTAGGATGCAGTGGATCCCGATTAGAGCCAGAGACCTATCCCCTAATTGGCCAGATAGCGTGTGTACCATACTATCCCCTAATTGGCCAGATAGACGACAAGAGCCGTGCAAGCAAAAGCACAGTTTTCTGATTGTCTCACAAATTGAGGCAGATTACAAGGAGCAGCGGCTTTCTTCTGGCCTTTCGAGCAAGGGGCGTGAGTTCTTCAAGCCAGAGGAAAAGAAGCAAGCTCAGGAAAAAGCCCCAGGGGACGGGAATTCTCTAACTGGTGGGAGCTTGCGCCAGTGGCAGGCTCAGGCGTTGACTAGCACCCTTGGCAGGCGAGCAGAAAGCCCGCAAAGCAACTCGTAGGGGATAGTGCCCAACTGATCGGCCCAGTTTTGGATCGATAAGCCCATGCTGCCCAGATGGGGGCCCAACAGCTCCACCACGTCTCCCACTTGGATATCCGGCCTCTCGGTAACGTCCCACATGCACTGATCCATGGTGATGGTGCCCACCTGCTGGATCAGGCCGCCACGCACCCACCCTCGCAGCCAGCCGGAAAGCCGCCTTGGGATCCCATCGGCATAGCCAATGGCCAGAGTGGCAATGCGGCTGGGACGGCGGGTGATGTAGCGATGGCCGTAGCTGACACCCGTGTGGGCAGGCACCGTTTGAATGTGGGTCAGCCGCGCTTTAAGGCGCAGGATGGGTCTAAGCCCAGGCACCTGCAGGTGAGGAGCAGGAGACAAGCCGTAGAGGACTAGCCCCAGCCGCACGCGGGAGTAGTGAAGGCGGGTGAGGGCGGCGGCGGAGTTATCCAGATGCAACGGCGGCAAGGGATCCCCAGCCTGGCGGATCTGCTCTACCACCTGGGCAAAACGGGACTCTTGCTGGGCCATTGCCGGCGAGTTGGGCTCGTCTGCCGTTGCAAAGTGGGAGAATAGGCTACAGATCTCTAGCTCAGGGATCCGGCAGATCTGCCCCCACACAGCGGCAGCCTCCTGCCAAGGGATCCCCAGGCGGGTCATGCCGGTATCGACATTAACGTGGACCGGAACGGGCCGCCCGGCCCAGGAGGCCACCTGGCGCAGCAGGGGGATCTGCTCGGCGCGGGTAAGGCTAATTTCCAGCCGCGCTGCCATGGCCTGCTGGAGCTCCGCCCAGGTATTCAAAGCGCCCAAGACCAGGATCGGCACCTGTAGGCCGGTCTGGCGCAGCTCGATCCCTTCGGCCAGCGTGGCCACGCATAGCCCCTTGGCCCCAGCAGCCACCAGCAGAGGAGCCACTAGCTGAGCTCCATGACCATAGGCATTGGCCTTGACCACCGCCCAGATCTCGACGTTTGGGCCTAGGCGGGCTTGCAACAGCCTTAGGTTTTCTCGCAACTGGGCTGCGTCAATTTCCACCCACGCGCGGCTGGTTAGCAGCTCTAGCTCCGGGTTAAACGCCGTCCAGGAGTCTGTCCTTGCTCCCGGCGCCGCAACCGCAGTCAAAGTAGAAGCGTCGCCCAACGTGGACACTTCTTGATCCACAACTCACCCTCACACCCGGCCAAGGTTAGATTTAGCGCAAAGTCCAGGCCGGCGCCATCCACAACAGCGGCAGGTCTGGGATCCCGGCAGCCTCCTCGTCTCCCAGCAGTTGACCCAGCCAGAAGCTTTGCCCTGCTGGAGGCAGCCCTTGGCTCAATAGCCGCCGCAGGGCGCGTTGGAACGGGTCTCTGGTTGCCGGCGACAGAGAGGGATCCCCGGTCATCCGCCGCAGATCCTCCACGGCTTCGGTATACCCCCCCAAGGCGTCCACTAGGCCCAGCTCCACCGCCTGCGCTCCGGTGAAGAGGCGCCCATCGGCCAACTGGCGCAGTCGCACCTCATCCAAACTCTGCCGCCGCGCAATCATCTCCGCATCCAGCACCTCTTCCGCCCCTTTTTCCGGCAAGTGCTGGCGCCCGCGGGCCACATCGCGAATAAACTGGTCGAGGGTATTCTCCACCAGCTCTTGCAGCAGGCGCCGCTCTTGGGGAGTGGCAGGGCGAAAGGGGGAGAGCATGTCCTTGTACTCGCCGGTTTTGAAGGTCTGCGGCTCTATGCCGTAAGTGTCGAGCAGCTTGCTAAAGTTAAGGCCTCTGATGAGTACCCCTAGGCTGCCAGTCAGGGTGCCGGGGTTGGCGTAGATTTTGTCGGCAGCACTGGCCACGTAGTAACCGCCACTGGTGGCAATGTCCTCCAGGACGGCCACCACAGGCTTGCCGGCTTCGCGCAGGGCGGTAACGGCACGGTAGAGTTCCTGGCTGGATCCCACGGCCCCGCCTGGGCTGTTGATGCGCAGCAGGACAGCCTTGACAGCGCTATCGTCAACCGCTTCCCGCAACTGCTCCAAAGGGGAGGTGGGCAAGCCCACCAAGCTTGAGCGGCGCAAGCCGCCGATAGGACCCTCGAGAGCGACCACCTCGATGCGACTTGCCCCTTGAGGAGCTCCCCCTCGAGCCAACTCGGCTGCAGGGCGTCTACTGCCGACAAGGGCCGCAATTAGGCAAACCACCAGCAAAGCAGCCGCCAAAATGCGGTTCAACTGGCTTTCCTGAGTCACAACCCCCCCGTTGTCACTGACTTTGTTCTATCACCCAGCAGGCTTTTGTAGCGACTGCATCCCCACTGCTCTGCAGGCGAGCGAGGGGAAGGGCAGTGCAGACGGGGGGAGTTGTAGTATACTTGCAGTTGTCACCCAGGTAGCCTACGGCAGGGTATTGCCAGGGCTAGAGCCTGGAGAAGTACGAGCGGCTGAGGGCCCCCACTGCGGACTAGGGGACTACGTAAAGTCCCTGGCAGGCGTGGGGTAGAGATCTTCCAAAGCTGGAGAGAGGTCAAAAGTAGCTGGTACCTTTGGTCAGCAAGGCCGCTTCTTTAGGCTAAAATTAGGAGTAAGGCTGTTGTCCACACTTCTAGCTTCTAGTGGGACTTGGGGCTTTAGCTCAGTTGGTAGAGCACTTCAATGGCATTGAAGGGGTCAGCGGTTCGAGTCCGCTAAGCTCCATGACAGTAGTTAGGCTGGGGAGTGAGGGAGTTAAGAGGAGCAGAAAGCTAGGGCAGCTGCTTTGCCTAGCTGGGGGCCGGAGGGCATGGAGCTCTGCCGGCTAGCTTGAACCCCCTAGAAAATCTCCCTATACTTCAAGAAGCCTCGTCATTACCTCCACTGCTTCCTCTCCCTATGCAGGTTCCCTCCTCAGGCAAGCTGGATCCCACCCTTCCCGAGGCACAGGCTGGCCGTTCGGTCAAGGACTCTGTCTCGGAACCGGATCCCAAGTCAGAGCAGCCTTCGGCCCTGTGGCAGCAGCAGTTGGAGGCCCGGCTGCTCAAAGCTGAAGCGGAACTGCAAGAGCGGCGCACCCTTCAGGAAAACCTGCAGGCTGAGGTACAAGCCCTGCGCACTCAGCTGCAGGAGCGGGAGCGCGCCCTGCACCAGCTCCAGCAAACCTTGGCAGAGCAAAAGGTTCTGCTCTCGGAGCAAGAAGCTCAGCTAGCAGCACGACAACGACTCAACGAGCGGCAGCGCCAAGATATTGAGGCCCTGCAGGAGCAGCTTGAGCAGCTGCGGTTGGCCCATGCCCAGGAGCGCCGTCAGTGGGAACACCGCCAGCAGGAGCTCCAAGCCTCGCTGGTAGAAGCCCAGGACCTGGCTCAAAAACGGGTGGAGATGTTACAGCGTTTCAAGGCCGAGCTTTCTTTAGCCCGCACCCAACTGGCGGAAACGCAGGCAGAGCTGAGCAGACTGCGGGCTCTCTACAGCGAGCAGCAGGCAGCTTGGCAGGGAGAGCGGGAGCGCCTTGAGGCGCGGCTAGCGGGCTATGCGGAGACGGAAGCGGAAGCGCAGCAGCGCTGGCAAGAACAACGGCAGGAATTGGAGGCAGCCCTCTCCCAAGCCCAGGCAGAGATTGCCCACTGGCAGGGGCAGTACGCCCAAGCTCAGCAGCGCATCGAGGCGTTGGAGCAGCAGCTTCAGGCGGCTTTGGATGAGCTTGCCGAGCAATCTGCCAAGCAATCGCAGCTGCGCTCTGCCCAGGTGGCCATTGCCCATTTGCAAGAACAAGCCGAAGCCTTGGAGGCGCAGGTGAAGGCTTTGCAGGCAGAGCGAGAGGCTCTTTTAGAAGAGAACCGATCCTTGAAAGAAAAGTGCGAGCAGCAACAGATGCATGTGCTTAGCCTCAAGGCGGCCCTGGAGCGCAGGGGTCTAGAGATCCCAGCTCGGGTTGATGGGGTTGCCAAAGGGGCTGACACACCCAAGGGAGCGGAGTCTCCTGCTTCCCTCCAAGCCGCCAAGCCCGCGCTTCAGCCGCGACCCCTGCTGGCTCGGGCTGGAAGGCGAGCAGTAGATCTGCCGCGGTTTTTGTCCCGTCCGTGAGGGATCCCGTTTTGCAGTCTGCTCCTCCCCGCTGGTTGGAGGTGTGGGTGGATCATCCTCGTTTAGGAGGGTGCTTCGTCTACCGCGTGCCGGAGGGATGGGAGCCAGAGGCCGGCGATCTCCTCAGTGTCCCCTTTGGCCAGCAGGTAGCGGGGGCAGTGGCGCTGGGCTGGCGTGCCGAGTTGCCGGCAGGGGTAGAGCCCCAGTCGGTGCGGGCAATTGAGGCAGTGGTGGCCAAAGGGATCCTGCCCAAGGAGTTCTGGCCCCTGCTGCAGCGAGTAGCCGATTACTATCTCACCCCCCTGGCGCAGGTGGTGCGCACGGTCTTGCCCCCTGGCTTGCTTAGCCGCTCCCAGCGACGGATCCGCCTAGTTCGATCCCCGCAAGGGGAATGTTCGCCGGCTGCCCAGGCTTTGCTGCGGCTGCTCCAGGAAAAAGGGGGGGAGCTGTCTTGGCGCTACCTCCAGCAGCAGGTGCCCGGCGCCGAGCTGGCCCTGCGGGAGCTGCAGCGGCGGGGTTGGGTGGAAAGTTTCTGGCAGGAGCAGCAGGGGGGTAGGGTAAAAACCCAGCAGGCAGCCACCTTGGTGGAGGACTCGCTGGAGGGGCTGAGCTTGCCCCAGCAGAAAGCGCTGCAGATCCTCAAGCAAAAAGGGGGGGAGCTGCTGCTAGCCGAGTGGGAGCGTCTGGCGGGGGTGAGCCGGTCGGTGTTGCAGAGTCTGGCCCGCAAAGGCCGGGTGCACCTCTACGAGCGGCCCCTGCTGCGGCTGGGGGAGGCCGGCCGGCCTGGGGAGAAAGATCTGCCCAAGCCTCTGACGCCAGCTCAGGCCGAGGCAGTGGCGGCCATTGGCCAAGCTCTGGGGCAAAACCAACGCTTTCTGCTGCACGGGGTCACCGGCTCGGGCAAGACGGAGGTGTACCTGCAGGTCATTGCCCAGGTGCTGCAGCAGGGACGGTCGGCCTTGGTACTGGTGCCGGAGATTGGCCTTACCCCGCAACTGACGGACCGCTTTCGGGCGCGGCTGGGATCCCGCGTGTGGACCTACCACAGCGGCCTCTCGGCAGGGGAGCGCTACGACCTCTGGCGGCAGATGGTGATCTCTGTTCCCCAGGTGGTCATTGGCACGCGCTCGGCGGTGTTTGCCCCCTTGGCCAATCTTGGCCTGATTGTCTTGGACGAGGAGCACGACGACAGCTTCAAGCAGGATCAGCCCCAGCCCTGTTACCACGCTCGACAAGTGGCGGAGTGGCGGGCTGAGCTGGCCAACTGTCCCCTGGTCTTGGGCAGCGCCACACCCGCAGTGGAAACCTACGCCGCCCACCTCCAGGACCCGCAGCGCTGGGTTCGTCTGGCCCTGCCGCAGCGCATTCCTCAGGCGGGGATCCCGGCCACTCTGCCCCAGGTGGAGCTGGTGGACATGCGCCAAGAGCTACAGGCGGGTAACCGCAGCATTCTTAGCCGTCGCCTGCAACAAGCCTTGCACGAGACTTTGAAGAGGGGAGAACAGGCCATCCTCTTTGTCCCCCGCCGCGGCTACAGCACCTTTGTTTTGTGCCGCAGTTGCGGCTTTGTCCTCACCTGCGCCCACTGCGACGTCTCCCTTACCGTTCACCTAGAGGGCGGGCAGGAGCTGCGCTGCCACTACTGCGGCGCCCGCCAACCCCACCCCCAGCGCTGCCCTGCCTGTGGTTCGCCCTACCTAAAGCACTTCGGCACTGGCACCCAGAAGGTGGTGGAGGTGCTGCAGCAGCACTGGCCGCAGCTAGGGATCCTGCGCTACGACAGCGATGCCACCCGCCGCAAGGGATCCCACCGCAACTTGCTGGAGCAGTTTCGCAGCGGCAAGGCTCAGGTACTGGTGGGCACCCAGATGCTCACCAAGGGGCTGGATATTCCCCAGGTGACGCTGGTGGGGGTAGTGGCTGCCGACGGACTATTGCACCAGCCTGACTACCGCGCTGGTGAACGCACCTTTCAACTGCTCACCCAAGTGGCGGGCCGAGCAGGACGGGGATCCCTGCCAGGCCAGGCCATCATCCAGACCTACTTGCCGGAGCACCCCATCTTGCAAGCGGTGCTGGCCCACGACTACGAGGGCTTTGTCCAGGCCGAGCTGCGCCAACGCCAAGAGGGGGGCTACCCTCCCTACCGAGCCCTGATCTTGATCCGCCTAAGCAGCACCTGCTTGGAGGCACTGGAGCGCTATTGCCAGCGCGTGGGCGAACGCCTGCAAGGGATCCCAGCCGAGATCCTAGGCCCAGGGCCAGCCCAAGTGGAACGGGTTGCCGGCCGCTACCGCTGGCAGATCCTGCTCAAACAGCTTCCTGGTCAGCCCTGGGATCGCGCCCAGATCGATGCCCACTTGCGCAGCGCCCTTGGGCATATCCCCCAGGGGATCCGCGTCAGCCTCGATGTGGATCCGCTGCGGATCCTCTAGGGGTAGGTTGCCCTGGCCAATTCTTGGCCTCAACCTGTTCTATTTCTATAGTCTTTAAGCTTAGGGGATCCCTGGTCGACAACGGCCAAGGGTGCTTTGTGTGGCGTCAAGCAAGGAGAAGCGTTTGTGGCCTATCGTGTAACGTTGATTCCCGGCGATGGCATCGGCCCGGAAGTAACCAAAGCAATGACCACGGTCCTGGAAGCCACCGGGGTGGAATTGGAGTGGATCCGGGTGGAAGCAGGGGTAGAGGTGATTGAGAAATACGGCACGCCTTTGCCGCCGCAGGTGTTAGAGTCCATCCGAGAAACCAAAGTGGCCATCAAAGGGCCCATTGGCACCCCCGTAGGCACGGGCTTTCGCTCCGTCAATGTAGCCATCCGCAAAGAGCTAGACCTCTACGCCAACCTGCGCCCGGCCAAATCTATCCCTGGCATCAAAAGCCCTTTTCAAAACATCGACCTAGTGGTGGTGCGGGAAAACACTGAAGATCTCTACGCCGGGATCGAGTTTGAAAGGGGGACCCCCGAAGCTGTGCAGGCGCGAGAGGAGATAATGCGCCTTTCCGGCAAGTTCATCCGCGAGGGATCGGCCATTGCCATCAAGCCCATCTCAGAGTTTGGCAGCCGCCGCATCGTCAAGTTTGCTTTCGAATATGCCCGCCAAAATGGCCGCAAAAAGGTAACGGCCGTTCACAAAGCCAACATCATGAAGTTTACCGACGGGCTGTTTTTGCAGGTGGCGCGGGAGGTGGCCCAGGAGTACCCCGACATCGAGTTTGAGGATCGCATCGTGGACAACATGTGCATGCAACTGATGCAAAAGCCGCAGCTCTACGATGTGCTGGTGCTCACCAACCTCTATGGGGACATCATCTCGGATCTGTGCGCTGGCATGATTGGCGGGCTGGGGGTGGCGCCGGGGGCCAACATTGGCGATGGCATCGCTGTCTTTGAGGCCATCCACGGCTCAGCACCCAAATATGCTGGTCAGAACAAGGTCAACCCCTCTGCCCTCATCCTCTCCGGGGCCATGATGCTGCGCTACCTAGGCGAGCGGGAAGCCGCCGCGAGGGTAGAAGCGGCAGTGCAGTCGGTCATTGCCGAAGGCAAATACGTCACCTATGACCTGGCCCAAGGGGAGCCTGTGGGCACTCAGGAGATGGCCGAGGCCATCGCCGCCCGCGTCCAGGAGCTCGCTCGCGTCTAAAGCCGCAGCTTCAAGCAACCCCGCTCAATAGCCCAGAACTGGGTCTACCACCCCCAACAAAGGCTCCCCCAGCCGAAAGCGGCGCACGTTTTCCCGCACCCGCTCAGACAAAGCGGGGATGATCATGGCATCGGTAATGGCTGTGCGGGGGGTAATTAGGCAGTTGGGCAAGCTCCAGAGGGGATGTCCAGGGGGCAGCGGCTCCGGGTCTGTAACATCCAGGGCGGCGCCCCGGATGATTCCTTCTTGCAAAGCAGCCACCAGGTCGGGAGTCACGATGTGTTTGCCGCGCGCCACATTGACCAGCCAGCAGCCGGATCCCATCTGCTCCAGCTCTGGCCGGGCGATGATCCCCTCGGTCTCGGGGGTAAGGGCCAAGGCCAGGATCACCACATCCGCCCCCGCCAGCACCGACTGCCGCTCTGCCAGCGTCACCACTCGGCCGGCTCCCGGCAAGGGATCCGCCCTGCGCCGCACTACATCGATGGCGCACTGAAAGGGCTGCAGCAGCTGGATCAGGGCCTGGGCAATGCCCCCTGCCCCAAAAATCACCACCCGCTTGCCCCAGAGGCTGGTGCCGGATCCCGGCTGCCAAGTCTGGGCCAAAGCGCGGATCTTCAGATCCCGTAGGCCAGCCAGGGTGAGGGCCAGGGCATGCTCGGCCACTGCCTGGGCGTACACCCCCTTGCCGCAGGTCCACACGTAGGCGGGATGCAAGATCCCCGCTTGGGCAAAAGGCTCCACGCCTGCCCACGGCAACTGCACCCAGCGGATCCCTTGGCCCTCTGCCAAGCAACGCCTTAAACCTGGCACGTCGAAACCATCGGTCCAGACCAAGGCTTCTGCTTCTGAGAGGGGCACAATTTCGCCGCCCCCCGCCAGGACTGCTGCTTTCAGCCAGGGGCGAAGATCCGCAGGCTCGACGGCAATGCGCTTGCCTTGAATGCCCATTACGGCTGTTGGAGAAGTTCTTTACCTCTTTTTTGCCATCCTCCCCGCCCTAGAGGGTGGGAACTCTCGATGCCCTGCCGTAGGCTGCCTTGGTTGCCTACGGCCTGCCAAAGTACCCAGCAGGAGGGCAAAGCTTGTTGCGATTGGGGTCAGGACCTTGCTAGCCGGAAGAGATCCCAAACAGAGGGAGGAAAGGCAACTGGAAGAGTCTAGCTTGAAAAGTGATGCCTCTGCTTACCTCTGGCCTATGACGCTTTCCGAGTTCCTGCTCCTGATAGCCCTGCTCTTTCCAGGCATCTTGCTGTCATTGATCCTCATGGCCACCTTTGCTGCCGGGGGATAGGGAGTCTCTTGCCGGTTTTGGAGGGGGATCTGATAATGGGTGCGGCGTTGGCACCCTAGACTAGCGATGCGCATCTCCTTGAAGTGGCTGCGGGAACTGGTGGATTTTGAGCTTTCCCCAGAAGAGCTGGCGGAAGCCCTCACCATGGTGGGCTTTGAAGTGGAGGAGATTGAGGATCGCCGCCGTTGGGCAGAGGGAGTGGTTCTGGGCAAGATCCTGGCTGCCGAGCCCCATCCCAACGCCGATAGGCTGCGGGTCTGTCAAGTGGATTTGGGAGGCGAACAGCCGGCCACGATTGTCTGCGGAGCCGCTAATGCCCGTCCTGGCCTGCTGGTTCCTGTAGCTACGCCAGGCACCCATTTGCCGGCGGTGAACCTGACCATCGCCAAAGCGGAAAAGCGAGGGGTGCTCTCGGAGGGCATGATCTGTTCTCTAGCTGAGCTGGGCTTGGAGAAAGCTTCGGCGGGGATCCACGAATTTCCCCCCGATTTGGATCTCAAGGCCCATCCGCTGGGCTCTGATGTGCGCCCCCTGCTGGGCCTAGACGATGTGGTGCTGGATCTCACCTCCACCGCCAACCGGGCCGACGCTCTATGCATGGTGGGGATTGCCCGCGAGGTGGCCGCCCTCACCCGCAACCCGCTACGCCTGCCACCCGTCCAGCCTCTGCAGGCTCTGCCCATCCCCAACTTCCAGTTGCGCATTGCCAATGCCAAAGCTTGTCCCGCCTACAGCGGCGTGCTGATTGAGGGGGTAAAGGTTGGCCCTTCCCCCGACTGGCTCAAACACCGGCTGGCCGCCGCCGGCATGCGCTCCATCAACAATGTTGTGGATGTTACCAACTTGATCCTGCTGGAATGGGGCCAGCCCCTGCACGCTTTCGATTGGGATCGCCTACTGCAGGTCATGGGCAAGGAGGAACCCACCATCGAAGTGCGCTTTGCCCAGCCGGGAGAAACCCTGAAAACTCTGGACGGCCAAATCCGTACTTTGCACGCTGAAAACCATCTCATCGTTGCCGGCAGCCGACCGGTGGCCCTGGCTGGCGTCATGGGAGGGGAGGAGACGGAAGTAGACGAAGCCACCACCAAGGTTTTTCTGGAGGCAGCCCTCTTTGACCCCGTGGTCACGCGCCGCTCGTCCCGCTTGCAGGGGCTGCGCACTGAAGCCTCGGCCCGCTATGAGCGAGGGGTTAACTTGGCTACCCTTGAGCTGGCGCGGGATCGGGCGGTGCAGTTAATCTTGGAGCTGGCTGGAGGCGCGGTGGTGGGCCTGACCACGTTTGACCAGCGGCCACCCTTGGAGCGGACGCTCCAGCTGCGGCTGTCGCGGCTTATCGACGTGCTAGGGGACGAGGTGCAGCCAGAGGAAGTGGAGGAAACCCTGTCGGCTCTGGGCTTTCAGCTTTCCCGCTCTCAGGCAGTTGCCCCCAAGGCCGACCCCGCTACCGCGACGGCGAGCGTGGCTAGCTGCGTTTGGCAGGTATCTGTTCCCCCCCATCGCTTGCGGGATGTTGAGCGAGAGATCGACCTGATTGAGGAGTTTGCCCGCCTCTACGGCTACAACCGCTTCTCCGAAACCCTGCCCACGGAGCCGCTGGTGGGATCCCTCTCGACACGGGAAACTTTGACGCGGCAAATTCGCGAGGTGATGCGGGGCATTGGCCTGACGGAGGTGTACCACATCTCCCTTTGTCCAGCGGACGAGGACAGCTCCCTGGTCAAAATCGCCAATCCGCTTTCCCCCGAGTACTCCGCTGTGCGCAAGGCGCTGCTGCCTGGCTTGGTGGAGGCCTTCCGCTACAACTGGGCCCAGGGGAATGGCCCCCTGCAGGCTTTTGAGATTGGCCATGTCTTTGCCTATGCCCCTCCCTCCAGTCCTGAGCCCTATCAAGAGGCGGAGCACTTGGGGGGCATCCTGGGCGGGGATCTCAACCCCAATGACTGGCGGCACCACAATCGGCCCATGGACTGGTTTGAGGCCAAGGGGCTCTTGGTCTCGGCGCTGGAGCGGCTGGGGTTTACCCCGGAATTTCGCCCGGATCCCCCTGAGGCGCAATCGCCGCTATTGCACCCGGGTCGACAGGCCGGCATCTGGATTGAGGGATCCCGCCTTGGCCTATTCGGGCAGCTTCACCCCCGCCTTTGCCAGGAGAAGGATTTGCCGGAGGAGGTCTATGGGTTTGAGCTGGAGTTGGATCCCTTGCTAGCCAGCCTAGAGAGGCGGGGCCGGGTGCAATTTTCCCCCTTTTCCCCTTTCCCCGCCTCCGCCCGGGACATCGCCTTCTTTGCGCCGCTGGAGCTATCGGTGGCGGAAATCGAGGAGGTCATCCGCCAGGCGGCGGGCCCTCTGTTGCAGTCGGTGCAGCTTTTTGACGAGTACCGCGGCCAAGGGGTACCGCCAGGGCAGCGCAGTCTGGCCTTCCGGCTGGTCTACCGCGCTCTGGATCGCACGCTCACCGATGCCGAAGTGGAAGCTGCGCAAAACCAGGTGAGGGCCCAGCTAGAAAAGCACTTTCCGGTTACCTTGCGCAGCTAGCCGTCTGCTAGTTTCTAGTACGATCTTCGGGAAGTTTTACACGGGACTTTTGGCCGTGCAGAGCAACGCCTCTCTTTCGGCAGCAACCAGCTCTCAGGCTGTGGCCTGTGATCCCCTAACACGGGCGCAGATTCTCCTCGAAGCCCTGCCCTACATCCAGCAGTACCAGGGGCGCATCATGGTCATCAAATACGGCGGCGCCGCCATGGTGCAGCAGGAGCGCCGAGCTGAGGTGCTGCGGGATATTGTTTTTCTTGCCTGTGTCGGCATTCGGCCGGTGCTGGTGCATGGCGGGGGGCCGGAAATCAACAGTTGGCTCCAGAAGCTGGACATCCCTTTCAAGTTTGTCGACGGCCTACGGGTAACCGATGCCGCCACCATGGAGGTGGTGGAGATGGTGCTGGTGGGCAAAGTCAACAAACAGATTGTCCAGCTCATCAGCTTGGCTGGCGGATCGGCGGTGGGGCTGTGTGGCCGGGATGGCAACCTCATTAGAGCTCGCTCCCAGGGTCGAGCGGAAATTGGCTTTGTGGGGGAGGTGAGCAGCGTCAACCCGCAGGTGCTGCACACTCTGCTAGAGGGCAACCAGATCCCGGTCATTGCCAGTGTGGCCGCTGACGAGACCGGCCAAGCCTACAACATCAACGCCGACACCGTGGCCGGGGAGCTGGCAGCCTCTTTAGGGGCAGAGAAGTTAATCCTCCTCACCGATACCCCAGGCATTCTCAGGGATCCTGAGGATCCCAGCTCCCTGATTACGCTCCTGGATATCGAGACGGCTCGCCAGTTGATCCAGACAGGGGTGGTCAGAGGGGGAATGATCCCCAAGGTGCAGTGCTGCATTCGCGCCTTGGCCCAAGGGGTGCGCGCTGCCCACATCCTGGATGGCGGCTCCCCTCACTCCCTGCTCCTGGAGCTGCTGACCGATGCCGGTGTGGGCACCAAGATGATCCCTTCTCAGTTCTCTGCCCAGTTGGGGAACGGAGCCTCCCTCTAGTCTTCGTTCGCGACAGCGGTGCGGCAATGGGATTTGCGCCCATGGCTGAGACATTGAACCACGGCTTAGCGGATTGTCGGGTTTAGCTGTGCCCCAGCTCCTTGCTGGCGCGCACCAATCTCCACGAGGTGTCATCAGCGTTCTTGGGTAGAAGTCCGTGAGCCTTGCTACCTCTTCCTCCGAGGCCGCTTCCTCCAGGGATCCCCAAAGCGATTGGCGGCTGCTGCGGCTGCTCTGGCCCTACGCCCGGCGGCACCTGAAGCTGTTGTTGGCCGCCTTAGCCTTTCTGCCCCCCCTGGCCTTGGCGGATGCGGTGCAGCCCTTGATCCTGCAGCGGGCTCTGGATGGCCCCATCGCCCAAGCCTTTGCCCAGGGGGATAGTAGGCCCCTTGCCAGCCTCTGGCCCTACTTGGGCCTGTTGCTGCTCACGCTGCTTGTCCGCTGGGTTTTTCAAGCCTTGGAAGGGTATACCAGCCAGAAGCTGGGGCAGTTGATAACCCGCGACATCCGCAACGATCTCTTTGCCCACGTTCTGGCCCTGCCGGCTCAGTTTTTTGACCGCACCCCCGTGGGCAAGCTGATTACCCGCATCACCAGCGACGTGGAAGCGTTGGGGGACGTGTTTTCCACCGGTGCGGTTGGCATTGTCAGCGACCTGTTTACCCTGCTGGTCGTTGCCACGGTGATGCTCAGCCAGCGCTGGGATCTGGGCCTGCTGCTCATCCTCCTCGTCCTGCCTATTAGCGCTTTGGTCCTCGAGCTGCAGCGCCGCTTTCGCCTTGCCGACTTTCGCGCCCGGGAAGAGCTCTCCAAGCTCAACGCCTGGATCCAGGAAAACCTCTTGGGCATTGCCGTGGTGCAACTGTTTTGCCGGGAGCGGCTCAACAGCAAGATGTTTCAAACCCTCAATCGGCGCCATATCCAAGAGGTGGATCAGACCATCTTCTACGACGCTGCCCTTTCTGCCGTTTTGGAGTGGGTTGCGTGGTTGGCAGTGGCTGCTCTCCTCTGGGTAGGCGGGCAGCAGGTCATCGCCGCTAGTAAGAGCAACTGGAGAGGATCCCTGCCCCTGCTTACGGAGCCCCTGACCTTGGGCAGCCTCTACGCCTTTATCCTCTTTTCCCAGCGCTTTTTTAACCCGCTGCGCCAGTTGGCAGAAAAGTTCACTGCCCTCCAGTCAGGGTTCACCGCTGTGGAACGCATCGACCACATCCTCAGCCTGCCGGTGGCCCTTCGGGATCCCGCCCAGCCGCGCCACCTGCCCCCCACTGCCAGAGGGGAGGTGCAGTTCGAGCACGTCTGGTTTGCCTACAACCCTGGCGAGTGGGTGCTCAAAGACCTCAGCTTCACCATCCGCCCCGGCGAAAAGGTAGCCCTCGTGGGGCCCACCGGCGCTGGCAAAAGCTCCATCATCCGCCTCCTTTGCCGCCTCTACGACGTCAGCCGCGGCTGCATTCGCATCGACGGGGTGGACATTCGCGACCTGCCCCAGGCTGAGCTGCACCGTCACCTAGGGGTCCTCCTGCAGGAGGGCTTCCTGTTTTCCGGGGATATCCAGCAAAACATCACCCTAGGCGAGCAAGGGGATCTGGCCGAGGTAGAGCGGGTTGCTCGCCAACTTCACCTGCACGAGTTCATCGGTAGCCTGCCCCAGGGCTATGCCACCCCTGTGCGGGAGCGGGGCAGTAACCTTTCCAGCGGCCAGAAGCAGCTCATCAGCTTCCTGCGGGTCATGTGGCGGGATCCCAAGATCCTGGTCTTGGATGAGGCTACCGCCAGCCTGGATGTGGGCACCGAGGCCCTCCTCCAATCTGCTCTGCAAACTCTGCTGCGGGATCGCACTGCCCTCATCGTCGCCCACCGTCTCTCCGCCATCCGCGATGTGGATCGCATCCTGGTGCTGCAGCGGGGGGAGCTGAAAGAAGAGGGATCCCATGCCGAGCTCCTGGCCCGCAACGGTCTCTACGCCAAGCTCTATCGGCTGCAAGGTCTGGGTAGCTAGCGGGTCGAGCCGAAGCGAGAGCGAATTGCCCTTAGAGTGGTGAAGCTGGCATCCGCCAAAGCAATGCGCGCCCTACAGAGGAGCAGGTTGCCGCTGTCTAGGGCCGTATCTTTCAGGCTGGCCAAACCGTCGCCGGCTTGCACCAGGAAACGACGGCCCCACGTGAAGAAGCTTTTGCTGAAGGTGGCAATGAGGCGTTCCATGGGGAATGAACTTCTGCATCTCCTAACTCAGCCTACTCTGCCAGCAGGGGATCTCCACAAGCCAGGAAAGCCCCCAAGAAGATCGTTACAGATTGTTAAGATTTTGCCGTCAAGACGTCAGGCTGGCTATGATGGCTTGCAAGCCCGGCGCGTAACGAGAAAACAGCTAGCCATGAGTCAGCGGCCAGAGGTTGGGGAAGGCCCAGAGGCCAAGCAAAAGGTAACGCTATATCTCTCGCCTGAACTGCACCGCAGGCTGAAGATCCGGGCTGCCGTGGAGAGGGAGCCGATGTCAGCGGTGGCCGAAAAGGCGCTTAGCTTCTACTTGCTCCACCCAGAGATCATCGAGGGAGTTCAGGGCAGTACCTACCGAGTTCACCGCTGTCCCGAGTGCAGTCACCCGTTTGTCATTCGCAACGGGGAGGTGGTCTCTCTCCGCCAACAGTCTGCCGCTGAAGCCATCCTGGAAGCGGTGGAGCCAGGATATTGGGAGGCTGCCACAGGTTCAGGGGAAGAGCGCCAGGACGCGCTGGTGCCCTGCTAGGCCGCTTCCCAGTTAGCGCCCACTTGCCTCAGCCTTTTTCCAGTTTCCCTCCGCGCAGTTGGTGTTTTCCATGCAAGAGCTCAGCATCCTCATCCAAGCTCAATACCCACTGCTTTACCTGGTTACCTCAGAGGAGGAGCGGGCGGAGGCAACCCTGGCGGCGATTGCCCGTACTCTTAGGCCGCAGCGGCGCTTGTTTACCTGGACGGTTACTCACGGCATTGTTGAATACGGCAACCCCCGCAGCCTAACCCAGCACAACACCCAGTCTCCCCAGCCTGCTATCCAGTGGGTGATGGAGCACAAGGATCCTGCCATCTTTGTTTTCAAGGATCTGCACGACTTTCTGGACAACCCTGAGGTCAAGCGCTGGCTGCGGGATGCTGTCGCCAGCCTCAAGGGATCCCACAAAACGCTTCTCCTCATGTCGCCGGTGCAGGTAATCCCAGTTGAGCTGGAAAAGGATATCTGCGTGGTGGACTTCCCCCTTCCCGACATGGCCACGCTAGAGCGCATCCTCAACCGGCAGCTGGAGCAGCTTCCGCGCGGGGGATCCCTGAGTCCCGAAACCCGAGAAAAGTTGGTCAAGGCAGCCCTGGGGCTGACGCAGGACGAGGCGGAAAAAGTTTACCGCAAGGCGGTGGTGATGCATGGCCGCCTCAGCGAGGCGGAGGTGGACATCATCCTTTCCGAGAAAAAGCAAATCATCCGCCGCAATGGCATCCTTGAGTTCATCGAAGAGGACGAGTCCATCGACGCGGTTGGCGGCCTCGAGGAGTTAAAGCGCTGGTTGCTGCAGCGTTCCGAGGCTTTTACCGAGCGAGCCCGCGCCTACGGGCTACCTGCCCCCAAGGGCTTGCTGATCCTGGGGGTGCCTGGCTGCGGCAAGTCCCTGATTGCCAAGACTACGGCCCGTCTCTGGGGCTTGCCCCTGCTGCGCCTGGACATGGGCCGCGTTTACGATGGCTCCATGGTGGGGAAATCAGAGGCCAACCTCCGCAGCGCCCTGCGCACCGCTGAATCGCTGGCGCCAGCCATCCTCTTCATCGACGAGCTGGATAAAGCCTTTGCAGGAGCAGCAGGCTCTAGCGACTCCGATGGGGGCACCTCCAGCCGCATTTTCGGTTCCTTCCTCACCTGGATGCAGGAGAAGCGCGCGCCGGTTTTCGTGCTTGCCACTGCTAACCGCGTGGATCGCCTTCCTGGAGAGTTCCTGCGCAAGGGCCGTTTTGACGAGATCTTCTTTGTGGATCTGCCTAACATCAACGAGCGCATGGAAATCTTCCGGATCCACCTGCAGAAGCGGCGGCGCGATATCAGTCGCTTTGACCTGCGCCAGCTAGCCGCTGCCTGCGAAGGCTTCTCCGGCGCGGAGATCGAACAAGTTTTGATTGCTGCCATGTACGAAGCGTTCGCCCAAAACCGTGAGTTTACCCAGCTGGACATTTTGGCAGCAACGAAAGCAACTCAACCGCTATCTCGCACCATGACGGAGCAAGTGGTAGCGTTGAGGGAATGGGCCCAGCAGCGGGCTCGGCCAGCAGCAGCTGCTGTAGCCGAGTATCAACGGCTGGAGTTCTAGTAAAAGGTTGAGGCCCACATCACTGCCGCATAGGTAGAGATGGCCTCAACCCTTCGCTAGAAGTTGCCCGTTGTTTCTGTTGACGTTCCAACCCCTACACAAAGGAGGAGAGAAACACCATGTCCCATTTTAGCACTCTGCGCACCAAAATCACCGACGGCCAAATCCTGATCAACTCCCTGCGCGATCTTGGCTACACCGTTAAGCTGAACGCCGAGGTGCGTGGCTACAATGGCCAGCGTGTTCGCGCTGACATCGTGGCCCAGTTGGAGGGCGACTACGATCTGGGCTGGTCCAAGAACCCTGATGGTTCCTACGACCTGATTGCCGATCTGTGGGGCGTGGCCAAGAAGTACAACCAAACCGAGTTGATTAACTCCATCAACCAGAAGTACGCCATCAACAAGACCTTGGCTGAGGTGAAGCGTCCCGGCTTGAACAACGCCAACGTTAAGGTGGTGGTGCACTAAGCCGGATCCTCTGTCCTCATCGCTGCAGCGATCTTCAAAGGAGGGGGCTGGGCCCAGCCCCCACTTTTTTGCCTTTAAGGGGCTGCGCAGAACCTACGCTTCGCTGAGGGCAGCAATGCCAGGCAGCTCCTTGCCCTCAAGCAGTTCCAGGCTGGCGCCGCCACCCGTGGAAATGTGGGTCATCTTGTCCGCTAGGCCCGCTTTTTCCACAGCCGCCACCGAGTCGCCGCCGCCAATGATGGTGATGGCCCCGGCCTGGGTGAGGTCGGCCAGGGTGCGGGCAATGGCTTCTGTACCTGCGGCAAAGCGGTCAAATTCAAAGACGCCCATCGGCCCGTTCCAGACTACGGTCTTGCACCCCTGTAGGGCAGCCTGGAAGGCTTTGACCGATTCCGGGCCAATGTCCAAGCCCATCCAGTCTTCGGGGATGGCGTGGATGGAAACCGTTTGGGCGTTGGCTTCAGGGTCAAACTTATCGGCTACCACCACATCCACCGGCAGCAGCAGCTCGACGCCCCGGGCTTTGGCTTTCTCCATCAGGGAGCGAGCTAGATCCAGCTTGTCAGTTTCCACCAAAGACTTGCCAGTTTTAATCCCTTGGGCCTGGTAGAAGGTGAAAATCATGCCGCCACCCAGAAGGAGCTTATCCACTTTTTCCAAGAGCCGCTCGATGACGCCAATCTTAGTAGAGACCTTGGAGCCGCCGATGATGGCCGCCAAGGGCCGCTGCGGATTCTCGATGGCGCCGGAAAGAAACTGCAGCTCCTTTTCCAGGAGATAACCAGCTACAGCAGGCTGGAGGTAGGCAGTGACGCCAGCAGTAGAGGCATGGGCGCGGTGGGCGCTGCCAAAGGCATCGTTGACGAATAGATCGGCCAGCGAGGCCAGCTTGCGGGCAAATTCTGGGTCGTTGGCTTCCTCTTCGGGGTAAAAGCGAACGTTTTCCAAGAGGGCCACCTGGCCGTTTTCCAGGTTGTTCACCACCGCTTCGGCCTCAGGGCCAATGCAGTCGGGGGCAAAGGCCACCGGCTGGCCCAAAAGCTGGGCAAGGCGGACGGCTACAGGAGCTAGGCTGTTGCCCTCGCGGGTAATGTGAACAGCGCCGGTCTCTTTGTCTTTTTTGATGGGGCGGCCCAGGTGACTCGTGAGGATGACCTTGGCCCCTGCCTGGGCCAGGGCCTGGATGGTGGGCAGGGAGGCGCGGATGCGAGTGTCGTCAGTGATGTTGCCCTGAGGATCCAGAGGGACGTTGAAATCCACTCGCACCAGTACGCGCTTGCCTTTGAGATCAAAGCCAGATGACAAAAGAGATCCCAATGTTTGCTTGGCCATCTTTGTCGCTCCCCCTGGATTTTTTCCGTATCCTACCAGGGATCGGATCCCGGCGGGAAAGCAGGGCTCTCGCAGCCGCCAGCAATTGTAACGGTTTGCAAATAGAATGGTAGTGTTGCTTGAGCGTCACCGTCATGCGCGTTGCCATTGCTGGGGGAGGGCTGGCAGGGCTGGCCTGTGCCAAGTACCTCTGCGATGCTGGGCATCAGCCGCTGCTTTTTGAGCGGCGGGATGTGCTGGGGGGGCTAGTGGCCGCCTGGAAGGATGCCGACGGCGACTGGATCGAGACGGGGCTGCACAACTTTTTCGGCGCCTACCCCAACACCTTGCAACTGTTCCGGGAGCTGGGCATCTCGGATCGCCTGCAGTGGAAGGAGCATAGCTTGATCTTCAACCAGCCAGACAAGCCGGGCACCTACTCCCGCTTTGACCTGCCGGACATTCCCGCCCCCTTCAACGCCATTGTGGCCATCCTGCGCAACAACGACATGCTCACCTGGAGCGAAAAGGTGAGGTTTGCCCTAGGGTTGGTGCCGGCCATGGTGCGCGGCCAGCGCTACGTGGAGCAGATGGATCGCTACACTCTGCTGGAGTGGCTGCGGCGGCAGGGCATTGACGAGCGGGTCAACACGGATATTTTCATCGCCGTCTCCAAGGCGCTGGCGTTCATCAACCCGGACGAGATCTCGGCCATGGTGCCCCTGACAGCCCTCAACCGCTTTTTGCGCCAGAAAGACGGCTCCAAAATTGCCTACCTGGACGGTGCCCCGCCGGAGCGGCTCTGCCAGCCGATGGTGGACTATATCGTAGCCCACGGCGGCCAGGTGCACTTGAACGCGGCGCTGCAGGCGATTGACCTCAACCCTGACGGCAGCGTGGCCGGCTTTCGCGTCGTCACTCCTTCCGGATCCCTGCAGGTAACTGCCGATGCCTACGTCTCGGCCCTTTCGGTGGATGCGCTCAAGGAGCTGCTGCCAGCTCAGTGGTGGGGGATCCCCTTTTTCCAAAAGCTGCGCGAGCTGGAAGGGGTGCCGGTGATCAGCCTGCAGATTTGGTTTGACCGCAAGATTACTCACATTGACCACTCCCTGTTTTCCCGCTCGCCTCTCTTAAGCGTGTATGCCGACATGAGCAACACCTGCCGCGCCTATGCCGATCCCCACCGGTCCATGCTGGAGCTGGTGCTGGCCCCGGCTGCCGAATGGATCGAGCGCAGCGACGAGGAGATCTTTGCCGCCACCCTGGAGGAGCTGAAAAAACTCTTTCCCCAGCATCTCACTGGCCCCAACCCGGCGCGGGTGCGCAAATGGGTGGTGGTGAAGACCCCGCGCTCGGTTTACAAGGCTACTCCAGGCCGGCAGCAGTACCGCCCCACCCAAGTTACCCCCATTCCCAACTTCTTCCTAGCCGGCAGCTACACCTTGCAGCCCTTCCTAGGCAGCATGGAGGGAGCCATCCTCTCCGGCAAGTGGGCGGCTGAGGCTATCCACAAAGGGATCCCCTCCCCAGCGGCTGCTTGCTCACGTTTGGCACCGGCAGGGGTCTAGCTTCCCATAGTGTTGAGATGTGGCCCTGCGCCTCTGGAGACGAGCCCAATGAGTCCGCTTGAGCAGTCCTTTGCCCTCTGCCGCCAGATCACGGCTAAGCACGCCAAGACGTTCTATTTGGGGTCCCTACTCCTGCCTCGACCCAAACGGCGGGCCATCTGGGCCATCTATGCTTGGCTGCGGCAAACGGACGAGCTGTTGGATGGGCTAGAGGCCAGCCAAGTAGAGGTGGAAGTCACCCGCCGCAAGCTGGAGCAGTGGGGAGCTCATCTGGAGTCCCTGTTCCAGGGGGGGGAGCCGCAAGTCCCCACTGACCTGGCTCTTATCCACACCATCCGCACCTACCGCCTCTCCATTGAGCCCTTCCGCGAGATGTTGCGGGGGCAGAGCATGGATCTGGACATTCGGCGCTATGCCACCTGGGAAGAGCTGCAGGTCTACTGCTACCGCGTGGCTGGGGTAGTGGGCCTGATGTGCTCCGAGATCATGGGGTTTGTGCCGGGGCGGGATGGCCGCGAGGAGGCGGTGGCCCTGGGGATTGCCATGCAACTGACCAACATTTTGCGGGATGTGGGGGAAGATGCCCGTCGGGGTCGGATCTACATTCCCCTTGAAGATCTGCGCCGCTTCAACTACTCGGAGCGGGATCTGTTTAACCACGTCATCGACGAGCGCTGGATGGCGCTCATGGACTACGAGATCCGGCGGGCTCGAGAGCTCTATGCCCAGGCGGAACGGGGGATCCCCACCCTGCAGCCGGACTCCCGCTGGCCGGTGGCGGCTTCGTTGATGCTCTACCGGCAGATTCTCAACGCCATCGAGCGCAACCACTACCAGGTGTTTCGCACCCGCGCCTATGTGTCCACCCTGGGCAAAGCCTTGGCGCTGCCGGTGGCCTGGTGGCGGTCGCGCCGCTCCAACTACTACGGCTATTAGCGAGCCGTTGGCAGTAGCGGCAGAAAACCAAGAAATAGAAAGGAAAACCTATGGTCAGCCGTGCCCTGAGCCTACCCTATCGGCAAATCTGGGAAGACAGTTTAACCATCTTCTGGCGCGACTGGCTGGATCTGCGCGGGCGGGTCTGGCAGGTGGTGGCCTCGGGGCTGGTAGCCCCCCTCATCTACATCGTTGCCTTTGGGGTGGGGCTGGGCGGATCCCTACGCTCAGAAGCCCTGGCCGATGTAGCGGGATCCACGGCGGCCGGCTCCTACCTGCGCTTCATTCTGCCAGGGATGGTGGCGCTTTCTGCCATGACCATTAGCTTTGCCGGCACCACCTTCTCCATCTGTGGAGCGCGGCTATTTACCAAAAGCTTTGAAGAGCTGCTGCTTTTGCCCGTGCATCCGCTGGCGCTGCACCTGGGCAAGGTGTTGGCCGGCATTGCCCGGGGTTTGCTGACGGCTTTGGGGGTCTTGGCGGTGGGGGTGCTAGGTACAGGGGCCTGGGGCCTGCTTCACCCCTTGGCGCTGTTGGTGCTGCTTTTGGATTGCGCCGTCTTTGCCGGCATTGGGGTCATTGCTGGCCTGAAGGTGCCCAGCCTGGAGAGCGTGGGCGTGCTCACCAACTTTTTAATTACACCCATGTCCTTCCTAGGGGCCACCTTTTTCGATCCCAGTCAGTTGCCAACCTACCTGCAGGTTTTGGTCTACTGCCTGCCCCTTTCCTACGCCAGCATCGGCATGCGGGCGGCGGCCTACCAGCCCCTCTCCCAGTTCCCCTGGTACACGGTTGTGGTGCTAGCGGGCCTAGCGGCCATCCTGGCCCTGGTGGGAGCCTACCTGTTTTCCCACCAGCAAGACTAGTTGCCTTGGCCAAACACCTCGGGGTAGCGAGCCAGTTGCTCCCCCAGATCCTGGTCGTAGCGCAGGACAATTACCCGGTAGCCCCGCCCCAGGAGCTGAGCTCGAATCTGGTGATCCTGCTCCACTTGGGGAAGCTGGTCGTGCACAGCGCCATCACAGAAGATGCAGACGTTGGGATCATAGAAGAAGTCGACAACACAGCGGGGATCGGCAATGGCTTTCTGAGCGTCGTCGGGAAGGCGATAACCCCCTGCTGCGAGGGTCTCCAGAAAGCGGCGCTCCAGTTCCGAGCGGGGATCGATGAGCTGGCGCAGCCACTCCAGGTGCTCCTGGCGGGAGCGGCCCAGGGAGCGCAGCTCGGTGCGGCTGTTGGCTAGCGCCCCCAAGAGATCCCGAATCCTGTACCGGTCGAGTTCCAACGCCTCCCTTTGGTTGGCATAGCTGAGCAGGCACTCGTAGCAGGCTGCCCGGCACTCCGGTCGCCGATCTTGGATCCCCTCTTCCGAAAGCTGGAAGTGGCAGATCTCCAGAGCCACTTGGGCCACCTCGGCAAGGGCGTGGGGCTCTTCCACCAGCCGCCGCAGGACGCCAGCTCCCCCTTCGGCGGTCTCGTAGAGGAGGATGGCGCGATGGGATCCCTGGCCAATGGACTCGGCCGCCAGCTCCGTCTCCTCCAGCTCAAAGGTCTCCTCGATGCCCCGCTTGAGGGCATAGCGCAGGGTCGTTTCTAGCGCCTGCAGATTCCCCCCGCTGGGCTGAACCAGCCGCACCAGCAAGAGGTTTTGGGTAGCGCGCACTGCCAGGCGGATGGGCTGCAAGGACATCTGGCTAGACGAGCTGGCTCTATGGCCCTCCAGCTGAGCTCGAGAAGGGACTTCGCCGTTGTCAAAGTTGACCAGGAAACCTCGCCCCCCACTGCCCCGCCAGCCGGAGTTGATGCGCAGTAGCGTGGCGGCTGGGGCATAGCGCAACTGCAGCAAGGGAGTTTCGCCCCTTAGCACGTCGGCTTCCTGGACGCGGTAGCCCGAACTTTCGGGAGCAAACTGAAAGAAAGTCTGCAGCTCGTATCCCTGGCGCCGCCGCTCTTCTTCGTCGGCAGTAATGCGATCCCGGCGCCGCATGCGCACATTAGGCATTTCCAGAAGCTGCGTTAAAAGGCTATTTTGCCCATCGAAGCGGGTACCGCAGACGGGGCAGCAATCCAAGGAGGGATCCCCAAAGGCCCCACAGCTAAAGCAGAGCTTGTGGCTGCTTTTGCGCTCCTCCAGGCCGCCGGGCGGAGCCTGAAAGGCCACCGATTCCCACTGGCAGCCCTCGTGGTAGAGGAAGTTGTGGGGGGCAAACTCGCGAATGGCCAAAAACCGGGGCCGGGCGATAAACTCCCCTTCGCTGCCGCGGGGCACCCAGGCGCGCACGGGCAAGGCAGGGAAGTTGTAGCCGGGCAGGAACCCCTCGCTGGCTAAGTAGCGGTAGGGGTAGAAGTCGCTTTCCTCCCGCTGGGTATCGATTTGCAACAGCAGGTTCCGCTGGCGCAGAGCCTCCTGCTGGCGGCGCCTGGCTTCCTGCTGGTCTTCCCGGCGGCGAGCCGTCTGCAGTTGCTGGTTGGCGGCTTCTAGCTGTTGCGTGGCGGCCCGATAGAGCTCCCGCCAGCGGTCAAAAGCGCGGTCAAAGGCGCGGGGGGCCTCTTCAATAACCTGCTGGATCCAGCGCCGGCTAAACCAGCCGCTGCGCTCTAGCACTTCCCGGTCAGCAGCCAAGAGCGCTTCCACCCGCTCCGCCACCTCTTGGCGCGCCGCCTCCCCTAGCTGAATGGAGGCAACTACCTCTTCCCGCAGGGGCAGCTCTGGCCGATCCAAGTTGATGACCGTTTCGATGGAGTTGCCCAAGGGCAAGCGCACCTGGGCTAGCCAGACGGCGTGGATGTGGGCCCGCAGCAGCGACTCATTGGCCAAGTCCAGGCGGGGAGGTCGCACTCGTCCAGCCACCATTTCGGCCCGGCGGCGAAAGTAGTACTGGTCGTGGCTGTTGAAGGCGCCGCAGTAGCTGAGGATGAGCCCCGGCTGCCCCTGGCGACCGGCCCGACCGCTGCGCTGGGCGTAGTTGGCTGGCGTTGGGGGAACGTTGCGCAGGTGCACCAGATCCAGATCGGCAATGTCGACCCCCAGCTCTAGGGTGGGCGAGCAGATGAGGTAGGGAAGGCGGCGCTCCCCCGGCTCATTGCGGAAGCGTCTCTCTCGCCGCTCCCGCTCCCCCGGCTGAACCACCTGGGCGGTGTGCTCTCTGGCCTCCAGGGATCCCAGCCCTGCTGCCCCGGCTCGGTAGAGCTCCTGGAAGAAGGGGTTGATGGGACGGCGGACGGAGGTGTAGCCCTCCTGCTGGGCGCGGCGGGAGTACAGAGGATCCGGTGGCGGCGGCAGGCCATCCCCCAGACACCAACGCAGACAGCCGGCGTCTAGCTGGTAGGCTACCTGGTCATTTTCCACGTGGCACCGCAGCAGGCCCTGGCTGACCAGGAGAGACAGCAGGGACTCCAAGAACCTGTCGTAGGCTTCTTGGTTCAGATCAAGGCGCCTGCAGAGGAAGCGACCAATGGCGCTGCGGGGGCCCAGGCTGAGCATTTGCCCGTTTTCCCGGGAAGGGTTCTGGCGCACAAAGAAGCTAGCCGTCCGCAACTCCTCATGCTCTTCCAGGCCCCAAAACTCATTGAGATATTGCTGGGCGCGCCGGCGCAACCTTCTCTGGGGCTCTGCCTTGAGCACGGGCACATCGATGGCCAATTGGCGCCGAAACCGATCCAACAGAGCCCGCAGCAGTTGCTCTTGCTCCTCAAGGCTAGTTTGGGCAAACCAGGGGTGGAGGGAAGCCAGGGCTGAATTTTGGCAGAGCTCCCTAAGGCCGCGGTACTCGATTTTCAGCAGGCCCACCTGTTCCAAGTTGGGGTGGGTAACCCGCCAGCCGCGCCGCAGATCTTCATAGAGCCGGTATTCGGTTAGCTCGCTAAAGGTCTGCCACACTTCCTCGGCACTGGGCGAGGCAGGGTCCAAAGCCGGGTTTTGGGCGATGTCAGCAAGCTCCAAGCCAGAAGCCCGCACCACTTCCTGGGCCACCTCGTCAAAGCCCAGCTCTTTTTTCTTGAGGAGGGCAGCATAGAGCGAGGCCCGCAGAAGGGCCACATGCACAAAATCGTTGAAGTGGCCGGCCTGCAGGGAGGCGTCCTGGCGGTTGTCGGTAAAAGTCAGCAGCTTGCTGCAAGCGGCCTGGGTTTGCTCGGCATGGCGCAGCAGGGAGGTGGCAAGGATGGTGGTGGCGCTGGAGCGGCCTTCGCTAGAGAGGGAAGCCAGCTTGACAAACTCCCGCTCGCGGCCACGGTAGTACTCGCCGCAGGCCAGGCACAGGGAAAAGGGGTGGGGCTGCCACCACATCTTCTGCGCCTCCGCCTGGGGGTACTCGGAAAAGGATCCATCAAAGGATCCATCTGGGCGCACCCAGACCGCTTGGGGGACGCGCTTTCCCCAGTTGGGCCTGAGTCTGCCCTCAGGGGTGTACCAGTCTTCGGGGATCTGCTCCAGCGACCACTCGTTGTCAAGAGGATCCAAGCTCAGGTAACCGGCTTGCTGGTCTTCGTCCTGCTCCACCTCTTCTCCCACGGGATAGGGGAGAAACCGATCCTTGGACCTGAGGACGTGGTAGTAGTCCTGGCCACAGTGGCGGCAGAACTTGACGGGGAAAAAGAGCTTGCCCTCCCCCGCCTGCATCTGCCCTTCTAGGGAAAATTGCCGCTTTTCCCGACTCTCCAGGGTGGCGTAGAGGGTGCGGCCCTGGGAGATAAACTGGTGCAGCTTGAGGGCTACTCCTCGGCTGCGGTCGTCTTTGAGGCTGCTGGCGTGGGCAAGGAACTGGCGCAGCGTTGCCGCACAGTTTTCGCTAGCGGTGCCGGTCAGTTGGGCCAGTTGGGCGGCCACCTCGGAAAGCTCCCTGGGCACGCGGCGCTTGATGCCGTCGGGACTTAACTCCAGGCCCAGCTCGTACTCCAACCAGCGCATCAAGGGATGGCGGCGCAAGCTGGCTAGGTCAGTAGGCCAGGGGGGATCGAGGGCGGGTTTGAGCTCTTCAGGTGAAGGCGGGCCACCTTCGCTCAAAGGGGCCAGGGTTTCTTCAATAACATCCTCCAGCTCAAAGCAATGGCCGAAAAAACGGCTGGCAAAGGCGGCTACAGTCTGGCGGCGCTCCTGGGCGTCGGCTTCTGGTCGGGAGATCATGGTGGCGCTGGTGCCAATATGCACCAAGTTCTTGGCCCCACAGCGTCCTTTTAGGCGGCGAACCAGCATGGCCACATCCGCCCCTTGCCGACCCCGGTAGGTGTGCAGCTCGTCAAAGACCAGAAAGCGCAGCCCTCCCATCTCGGGATTCAAAAACCGCTGATCTTCAGGACGAACCAGGAGGAGTTCTGCCATCACATAGTTGGTGAGCAGAATTTGAGGTGGATCCCGCCGTAGCTGGTCTCGTTCGTTTTCCGAAGTTTCCCCGGTGTATCTGGCAAAGCGCAGCGGAAAAGGGCGATGGTAGGCGCGCTCGTAGCGCTCGCGCAGAGTTTGTAAAGACTGGTACTGGGAGTTCACCAGGGCGTTCATGGGATAGACCACCAGGGCCGTCACCTGGCCCAGGGATCCCCCCTGGCGAATCCAGTTGTCAATGATGGGCAAGAAGTAGCAAAGGCTTTTGCCAGAGCCGGTGCCGCTGGTAACGACAAAACTCTTGCCTGCTAGGGCCTTGGCAACAGCTTCCTCCTGGTGGCGGTAGAGGCGGAAGGGTCTGCCATCCTCAAAGCGGAAAATGCGGGCTGTTTCTTGGGCAATGCGCCCCGCCTCGGCCAACTCGTCAACGGTTGGACCAGATACATAACTAGGGCTGAGCTGGAGGAGGGGTTCTGGCCAGAGGTGGATCCCTTCTTCCAGAGCTTGGTCTACAAACGCCTGTGCCCGTGGGTCGGCAATGAGAAAAAAGGAGCGGACAAAATTGGCGTAGTCCTTTAGAACCCTCTCGTGCAGGTCAAAAATGGTGGCCATCGGGGCTCTCCAAAGCCATTTTGGCTAGGTTAAGCCTAGCAGGTGTTCTAGCGACTGCAAGAGGATCGCCCTGAGGCTTGGGCTGGGAGATCTTAGGGAGAGGAGAGGCGTTGCTCGTGCAGATCTCCCTCCCATTTCAACTTGCCGCGTAAGTTGCGGATCTCGGCTTGCTCGTAGAGCCGAATGAGGGTGCGCAGCGCTTCGTGAATTATCTCGCGCTTGGTCTTGAGGCCGGTTAGCTGGCGAGCCCGCTCGATCAACTCGATCAGCTCGTCATCCAAGACAACGTTAGTCCGCATGGGAAGCTCCCCTGTTTACGCATAATGAAATTAGTGTTGCGCCAGCTTCTCCCATGCCTCTAGCACCAGCCGCCGCGTGCGGTATTCGCCGTATTGACGTATCTCCTTCTCCTTCAGCACGCGAAAGGTTTCGCCGGGGAAGGTGCTAGCAGCAGCGCGGGTAGCGTAGCCAGCCGGGTCGAGCGGGTCTGCCACCTCTTCCCGCGGGTCGAGTATGTCTTCCAGTTCGCGTTCGGTGAGGTCTGCCGGGTCGAGGATGTAGCGCAGTTGCTTGCGGGTGAGGCCGTAGAGCTGGGCGTAGTACGCATCCAGTTCAGCGCGGAGGATGGCGCGGCGTTCCTCGTTCCAGGTGAACGGCGGGAAGGGGAAGCCCTCACCCAGTGCTGCGGGCGAGGGGGTCGGGGGGTGAGGTCTAATCACAGCCCGCAATCCTTCGTCTGCCTCTCGCCATACGTCGTCGGCGAAGGGTTTCATATCCCAGGCGGTGTAGACCAGTTCCAGCACGCGCGGGACGATGAAGCGCAAATCTTCGGGGGTGTAGGCTTCGGGCGGCAGGACGGGGAGTTGCTCGACGTAAAAGAAGTTCATGTTAACGCCTGCCAGTTTTTGACGAACGACCCAGTCAAATGGCAATGTTGAGAAATTCGCAACCAAACCTGCGACGAAAGGTGCAGATATGTTCGATGGAAGCAACACGGGCAGGCTATTACCTACCCCCGCCTTTGGCAGCAATCCAAAAACAGCGCTGCGTTCGTTGGTGGCGTTGGTTACATTGCGGAAGCCGAGCAGCCAGCCGCGTTGCCACTCGCCCAGGCGGGCTGCGACTTCTTCCGCCCGCACCCAGTACCAGGGCTGGACAACAAAGTGCGGGTCGGCGTGCTGGTGCTCATCAGGCGTGGGCAGTTGGGTGCTGGAGCGGTCGCTCACGCCCTCATAGGTGCCGTAGCGGTGGTCGTAGTGCCAGATCATCTTGGCTTCGTAGAGGGGGAGGTAGCCCTCACCCCCGGCCCCTCTCCCAAGGCTTTGGGAGAGGGGAGAAGGATGCTCGTAGGAATGGGCAGTAACAAAGGCGGCAATCTCTCGCAGGACTTGTTCTGTGTGGTCGAATATCTGCTCATTGGTAAAGCGCAGCATGGCAAAGCCATGTTCGCGCAGGATTTCCTCCCGCAAACGGTCGCGTTCCTGCTGAGTGGGTTCACGGTGCACGGCGCCATCTATCTCAATGATCAGGCGGGCATCGTCACAGAAGAAATCGGCGATGAATTGTCCAATGGGGTGTTGACGACGGAATTTTCGGCCTAGCAGCCGACGGTCACGCAACAATTCCCAGAGCAGGCTTTCGGCGGTCGTCGCCTCGCGACGCAACTGCCGCGCCCTGGCAATCAGTTCCCGGCTGGCCCTGGGTAATTCGTACCCTCCTTCTCCCGCAGCGCGAGAAGAGAGGTCGGGGGCTGCGATCCTTCCCCCCTCTCCCGCAGCGTGGGAGAGGGGGCTAGGGGGTGAGGGCACAAACACATTCCCCACCAGCCGGTAACCTTGCTTTTCCAGCTCTGCACGGGTGCGGAAGAGGTGCGAGTCGTTGGACATGTGGAACATCGCCATGAAGCGCACGTCCCAAGGGTTTTCACCCGCGCGTTCGTTCACCAGTACCGGCACGCGCTCGTAGATAGCTCTGGTCAGGTCGGCATCCTGGCGAGTGCGGAAGACGGGCAGGGTGCGGGTGTTGGGATTGATGCGGGCAATGTCCTGAGGCGTTAGGCTAAAGAGCCGACGCGGGTCGCGCAGGTGGTCGGCACGGGTGGCGAAGAAGGTAAAGGTGGTGGCGTCGGTCTGGGTACGGCTGCCAGTGAGGGTGAGCAGGCAGAATTTCATGCGGCTATCCACTGCCGGAAAGAGTCGCTGGCGGTTCTCAAAATCGAACAGACTTGCCAGTTGCCCTTTTCCCACCACATCGGCAAAGAAAAGCTTGTTGGTGTCGTCGGTGGCAATGCCCGTGGGGACGATGATGCCCGCCCGTCCGTGGGGGCTGAGCAGGAGGCGCACCCTCTCGGCAAAAACGGAATAGGTGTTGATGTCGCCGCGACCCGTGAGCGGATAGGCTCCACTGCTGCGCAAAAAGCGGCTAGTGCTTTCGGCAGCATGCAGGGCGTGTTGATACTCTGCCCACAGAGCAGGGTTGACCTCAGGCAGTTGCTTAATCAAGCGCTTGCGGGCATCAGCATTGGGTGCTTTGGCAATCTGGGCATCGCGGCTGGCAAAAAACTCCTCTTCCTGGAGCTTGATCCGCTCCCACGGCGGGTTGCCCAGAATGACGTCGAAGCCGCCCTGCTCAAAGACCTCAGGAAACTCCAGCGGCCAGTGGAAGAAGCGTTGCTCTGAGGCCAGGGCTTGGGCAGTTGCTAGAGCTTGGGGATGGGCCCTACCCTCCAGCCGGTCAATCACCGCTTGGGTGGTAATGGCTCTGGAGAAGTCAGAGGTCAAGGGCTGGAAAAAGGCCGCTGTCCAGAGGTGGCAGGCTTCCACCAGCTTTTGGTGTTCCGGGTCTTGGCAGTAGCGGCTATAGAGCTGCTGCTTACGGCTCACCTCCTCCGGGGAGTTATCTGGAATGGCTTCTAGCTCCTGTCGTTCCTGGCTTAGCTTGGTCAGCGCCTCCTCAGGTTCAAGGGGAAGGGAAAGTTGCCCGCTTTGCAAAGCTTTGCGCTCGCTGCGATTGCGCCTCTTGAGGGACTGGGCAGCCTCCCTGGAGTCAGAGCTGACCGGGGTGAAGGCTTCATCGGGAATGCCTGCTTGCAACACCTTGGGATCCAGCACCCCCACCAGCGAGTCGCCACACTTGATGCGGTGATCCAAAAAGGTAAGGGGCTTGCCGGCACAGTGGGCTTCTAGCCACAGGGCCACCCGACAGAGCTCCACCGCCAGGGGGTTTTTGTCCACACCATAGAGGCAATGGGCTACAACATCCCGGATGGCTTCCCGCACCCGCTCTGGGGCAGGTTCCTCTTCGCCGCTGCGAATCTTGGCCAGCTCCTTGCCCAAACGCCGGGCCGCTGCCAGCAGGAAGTGCCCCGAGCCACAGGCAGGATCCAGAATGCGCAGGGAAAGCAGGGCCTGCTCAGCCGCAAGAATGTGGCGGTCACTCAAGGGGGTAGACTGCCAGGCTAGGGCCAGTTCTTCTTCCGAGGGAGTTGCCTGCCGTTGACCTCCAGGGGGCTTTGCCAGTCTTGCAGCGACTTGGCGGGCAAGCCTCTGGCGAAGGGCTGGAGGGATCGAGCTCCACTCCCTGCTAGCTATCTTTCTTGCTTCCTCTAGCTGTGCTTCCAGGACGGGCTCCAACGCCGAGCGGACCAGTTCAGCCACTAGCTCCGGTGGGGTGTAGTAAGAGCCCGTGCTCTTGCGCTCAGAGCCGTAGCCGAGTTCAAAGCGAGGCACCCCCTGGGAGGTGACAACCTGGGGCTGGTAGTCCAGCAGACTTTCGTAGACGGATCCCAGCTCCTCCACGTCCAGGGCAGCGTAGTTCACCCGGCGAGGGGGAGAGGTGGGGCTTTCCTGGTAGTAGGCCAAGTGCCAGAAGGCCTGCAGCAGATCCCGGTTGCTGAGGCTGCAGCTATCCAGATCCAGAGGGGCAAAGAGGTCCCCATTGAGAGGGGCAGCTCCCAAAAGCTGGGCCAGCTCCTCTTGGGAGAGCACCCGCCAGAGCACTCGCAGGCTGCACCAGAGATCCTCATGTTCCGTAAAGGCGCTCCGCCGCTCCAAAAGCTGCCGCAGCCGACCCACGCCGTAGTGATCCCGGTAGAGAGGACTGGCGCTGATAAGCCCCCGCTCCTCCGAGACCAGCAGGAACAAGAAGCGATAGACTAGCCGCAGCAACTGGCGGTAGAACTCCAAAGCTGCCGACCCGCCAGAAGCCAGCCAACCCCGCAACTGGGAGTTCTTGGGGTGGGAGAGAAACCCATTGGCCAGGCCCTTGAGGCAGGCTTCCACCCCATCCCGCAGTCGCTCCCGTACCCGGCCGCCCTGCTCCAGAGCCTGCTGGTAGTACTTTTCCAACAGACAATCCGCCGCTTGCCCTGCAACTTGGGGCAGCCGGCTGCGGTGCAGCAGCCGAAAGAGAAGGGCAAAGTCGTTAAACCGCTGCTCCTCTAGGATTTGCCTTAGGTCAAACTCCACATAGGCCTGCCGACGCACATAGGTGGAGTCGCGCAAAAGGCGCAGGGTCACGCCGTTGGTGACAATGCCCCAGAGGTGCTCGCTGCGGTTGAGATACTCCTGCAATAGAGAATGGGGCGCTAGACGAGGTCGGCCCGTTGGAGCCAGCCGCCCCAGCTCCTGCCGCACGCCCACAATGTGCACCGGCGGCGCCTCTTCCGCCTCCCCTGCCCGGTGGGAGATGGCAAAGGTAGCACCGTCAACCTCCTGGGCCCGTGGGTTGTAGTGCAGCTCGTAGCCCAGCAGGCTCAAGAACGGGATAACCCAGGCGTCGCGCGTAACCGAAGTGCCCAGATCCGCTTGGGGCAGACGGGCCAACCGCCCCTGGAAAGCCTCCCAGTAGGTGCGGGCAGTGGCCAGCGCCATGGCTATCTCTTCGGTGAGGCTGCGCTTGCTGGCTAGGCCAAAGTCTTCTGGCTTTTGTCCTGGCAGATCCCCGGCTAGAAGTTTCTCCAGGATGTCAGGCCCCAACAGGCCCCCTTCGATGCGTACCCCAGCCCACTCACTCATTTCTGCCCGCCCACCAAAGGTTGGAGAACCAGAAGTCCCAGAAGATCCGGGGGAAACTGCGGCTTTACCTGCAGGCCCCGCACCTGCAGCGACACCGCCTGACGGATGCGCCTGTGGGCAGCCTCCAGCTCACTAGCCCGCTGGCCAATCCGCTCCCGCACCGCCTGCTGCAGGGGGTGCCCTGTCCCCCAGTTTTCCCCTGTTTCCGGCCAGGGGCCAAGACAAGCCAGGAGATGCTCGACCAGCTCCTGTTTTTCTGCCAAGGGCAGGTTGGCATCCGGCTTGGCTTTGGCCAGCAGTTGCCAAGCGGTGGCTGTCTCCAGCCACTGGGCCTCCCCCCTTTCCAGGCCAACCCCACCCAGCACCAACACCTCCTCCCCCAAAAGAGGCTGGTTTTGGGATAGCTCCAGCAGGTAGCGCACCCGCAGCAGCAAGAGGGTGGTGAGCTCAGCTACAGCCCGGCTGCGGAGAGCGCCACAGCGGCAGATGAGGGGATTCTCCCCAGCGCTGAGGGCCTCCTCCAGCAAAAAATGGGCCAGGGCAGCCACAAAGCGGTGGTTGCGGCCAACATACTCCGCCCCTGGCGGTGTAGGCGAGTCAAAGCTAATGAGCCAGCGCCCGCTCTTGGAAGCGGGTAGAGCCAGGCGAAGGGCTTCCGGCAGGGTGGCGGTGGCCTCGGCGCCCACACTCACCTGGTAAACTCCAGGCTGCTTCTGGGGGGTTACCGTCAGGTTGAGGCGCTGGGCGGCAGTCAAGAAAAACTCGCGGACGGCGTCGGGATCCCCTAGGACAGCATCTGCAGCCTCCAGCTCCCGCTGCACTTCTTCAGGCTTGAGGGCCCGCTGGGCAAAGCGAGTGCGGTTGAGCTTTTCCCGCTGGGCCTGCTCCTCCCACTGCTGGTGAAACTTGAGCACTTCTCCGTCCAGATCCAGCACCAACTGGCGCTCGGCTGACCACTCTCCTTGGCGCAGGAAGAGGGCTTCCAGCACAGCCTGGGTAACGCTTTCGCTGGCTTCTGGGACAGGCACCGGGGTGCCGAGGGTGCGGTGGATTTCCCGCGCCTTGTCCAGCAACACCTTCAGCACCACGCCGTCGATGGGGTTGTCCTGCCCAAAAAAGCGGATCACCTTGACCCGGTCGGCTTTTTGGCCGTAGCGATCCACCCGCCCCTCCCGCTGCTCCAGCCGATTGGGGTTCCAGGGTAGGTCGTAGTGGATGACGGCGGTAAACTTTTCCTGCAGGTTGATCCCTTCCGAAAGGCAGTCGGTGGCCACCAGTACCCGGGGCTGCTCAACGGCCAGTTCGGCGATCTTGGCCTTGCGCTCCTCGTCCCCCATCCTGCCGGTTACGCAGGCTACTTGGGCGGCGGATCCCAGGTGTTGCCGCAGGTGGCTGGCCAGGTACTCCGCTGTGGCTACGTAGCGGCACCAGAGGATGGGGTGAAAGCCTTCTTCGAGCAACCTCTTCACCAACTCAATGGCCCGCGCCAACTTGGTGTCGTGCTCGGGGCCCTGCAGGTGTTCAGCTAGCCGAGCCAGAGCTTGTAGCCGGCGGCGGTCGCTATCTCCAGCTTCTAGAGCTAGCGCTGACCATTCATCGTCAACCCGCTCTTCTGCCGACTCGAACACCCAGCGGCTCAACTCCGCCTCAACGTCTTCTGCCTCCGGGGTTAGGCCGCTGCGATGGCGCAAGGCGGCCACGGCTGCTGCTGGACTGGACATCACACAGCGCAAGAGAGCCAAAGCACCCCAGTAGCGCACTCGCCGCCGCCGCTGCTCCAGATGTTCTCCTGTCCGCACCAACTCTGAGCAAAAGGCATAGGTGCGCTCAAACAGCTCCCGCTGCCGCTCAGAAAGAGTGTAGGTTGCATCTCCAGCTTCGCGGGTTGGAAAACAGGTCAGCTCTTGCCAGGTCTCCCTAATGTCCCGCCGGGTGCGCTGGACAAAGTGACGGGCTAGCTGGAGACGTTGCTCTTCTGAGAGAGCCTGGAGATCCCACCCCTCAAACTCAGGTCGCAACAGCCCCAGCAGCGAGCGAAAGGCCTCTGGAATGCCACTGTGGGGGGTGGCCGTCAGCAGGATCAAGTGGCGGCTGGGCTTTTGGGCCACTGCTTTGAGCAGGCTATGGCGTTCCTGCTGGCTTCTGCCTGGAGCTGCCGCTGCCCCATGGACTTCGTCGGCAATGACCAGCTCAGGACAAAATTGCAGAAATTGGTGGCGGTTGCGCTCGGTCTTGAGGAAGTCAATGCTGGCCCCCTGGCCCTGGCTCGTATACACATCTGACGCTGCCGACGATATGCAGTGTGTAGAT